>JAAEMC010000682.1 GCA_024225895.1 Desulfobacteraceae bacterium
AATAATTGAGTGCTGCCCGGCAAATGGACTGATTGCAGGGAAAAACCGCTGCTTCAAAAACCACAGAAGGGTCAAAATTATTAAAAAGACCTGAAACAATATGAAAAATGAAATAAAGACCGTCACATTCACCGGAAAGGCGCCGTGATATGCAAGAAATGAATAGGCCAGGGAAATACCAGCTACAAAACCCATAACAGATAGTCCAACAGCCATCCAGTGGTATAGCATGGAAAAAAGATCGCCGGGTAAAATAGATATGGCCTGGGGTTGGCGTTCATGTTCAAAAGCATTTTTTCTATGGAAAAGCCATTGCATCAGCAGTTCTTTTTCGCCGGTGTTCTTTTTTCTGCATTTATTAAATATGTCACGGTCTCTTCTGGACCTTTTTTTCATTTTTTCTTCTGAATCCACGGTTTCGTCAAGGCCAACCAGGTAATCCAGATCAATAATATCTTTGAATCGAATATGCATGGCTTCTTTTAACAAATCACCGCCTGTTTAACAATTGCTGCTGAAAAGGCATCCAGCAGCCTGGATTTCAGATTCCAGCGGTGCCAGTAAAGATCCACCTTGATATGTTCTTTGACCGCAAGTTCTACCAGATCTCCTGAGTTAAGGAATTCAAGCCCCTGTAAATCAGGTACCATACCATATCCCAGGCCATCTACAATAAACTGCACAAATTTTTCTGAAGATGGAACGTATTGGATGGGGATCTCTTTGATGTCCTTTTGAAAAAGCCTTTTAATTAAAAGATGATGAATATCATCCTTGCGATTAAAAATTACAGCTGGTGCACTTCTGACACCAGACTCATTTAGGCCGTGCGTAAAATAGCGGCTGATAAAATCAGGAGTGGCCAAAAGCCGGTAATTCATAGCACCGATATATTCAACCGTGCATCCTTGCACCGGAGATTTTTCTGAACTGATGCAGCCTGCAACTTCACCGTTTCTAAGCAGTTTATGGGTTTCATCCTGGTCATCGACTTTTAAGTCCAGAACCACATGATATGTTTTTAAAAATGTGCCTACAGCAGGCAGAAACCACGTGGCCAAACTGTCTGCATTAATGCCCACGGTCAGCGGTTGAAAAGGTTTTTCCTCTTTGCTTTCCCGGCCAAATTGAAGATCGGCTTCTAAACTTTTAACTTGGTTATAATGTTTTAAAAACTGAAGGCCTTCCTGTGTAGCTTTTGGAGGAACCATACGATTTACAAGAACCTGCCCGGCCTGCTCTTCTATCAATTTCACCCGCTGTGATACTGCAGACTGTGTAATGTGAAGTTTTTTAGCAGCCCTGTCAAATCCGCCTTCGTTAATGACGGCTGCCAATGCTTCAATGAGTTTATAATCCAGCATCCCTAATTATTAGCATTATTAATAAAATGAGAAAACAATTAATGCTTTTATATCTGCTCAAGTGAAGCCTCTGCCTATATCGTTTTTTTGAGACATTATTTATGATTACAAACAGCAGTCGTTTTTTCGAAATCCTCGCTAAATTGATTCCACCTTGTGATCCATCTTGCTTGTATCCACCAGACCCACCATCCCCGATGCCAGACATAATTGTCCTTGGCCATCCGGGTAAACATAAAAGCTGAAAATGCACACAAAACTGCAAGACTAATCCCTGAAGATGAACCGCTTAAAAATCCGAATGCACAGATGGGTGCTATCATAATTAATGTAAAATTTCTGGAAAGCGAGTACCGGGGCGCCATGGAACTTGTGGCGCCTGCAGCCAACCCACAGTTGATAAGAAGAATATATATGAACGTCCGGTCAAATTCATAAAAATGCGGAATAATATACCCAAAAGCACCCCATAGGGCACCGGAAACAAGCGTCGAAAGAGTCATGATATAAAACCAGAAATCAGGAGCATTGTCATAAGTATTGGCAATTTTCTTTGCCATTACAAATCTGGCAGAGGAAACAATGAAAATTATTATACCGAACATCCAGGCCATTGTGAGGTGGTCAGTCCGAAAAGGAGTAACGATAACCAAAAAAAGAAAAATCACAAAATGTACGATTAGAGAAGTCTGTGAACGCCTGGCAAGCTCCAGGACTTCTTCTTTTCTATATTTTCTGATCAGTTCAGAGTCGATACGTTTTTTCACCTAACACCTCTTTAGTATATTAAATTGGGTTAGCAACAAAAAACATCGTTTATGTATTTTTCATTAAATCGAAGAACCGTCAAGGAATAAATTCAGACTATCAATTGCATATCTAATTGTATTTTTTATAAATTAACCATAGCTCAGGGATTACCGCTCTGATAAAATTTCATTGACCACCCTGGATATTCGCTGCCGCGTAACAGGTTTCATTAAAAATTGTGTCACCCCGATTTGGGCGGCTGTTTTTTCATCAATTTGATCACTGAATCCTGTGCACATGATAATGGGCAGCTCCGAATTTATTTTACGGATTTTGGCAGTCAGTTCCGCACCATTCATCTGGGGCATATCCATATCTGTAATCACCAGGTCAAATTCATCGAGATGATCTTTCAAATGAGAGAAGGCTTTGATACTTGAAGTAAAGGCATCCACTGAATATCCCATCTGGGTCAGTATATTTTTATTCAGGGAAACGATATCGCCTTCATCATCCACAAATAGAATATGGCCAAAACCTTTTTGCACGGTACCGAATAATTCATCGACCTCTGCCTCAGTCAACCCCTCAAAAGCCGGTAAATAGATAATAAAGGCTGTGCCTTCTCCCACGTGACTGACTACCTGAACGGTTCCCTTGCTCTGGGTGACAATCCCCTGAACAACGCTTAAGCCCATCCCGGTTCCATCTCCGACTTCCTTGGTGGTAAAAAACGGATCAAAAATTTTGTCTAAAAGATGGGTTTCAATACCAGCACCCGTATCTGAAAAAGTGATCATGACATAATTTCCTTTTTCGAGATCTTCCGGAAATCCATTGGAGAAAGAACTGATATTGATATTTTCCAATGCTATCTTTAAGGTACCACCCTCAGGCATCATGGCATCGGCTGCATTCTTTGCCAGGTTAAGAATGACTTGATGGATCTGGTTCGGATCGGCCTTCACTGTAAAAATACCGGTTCCATATTCCTCTATAATGCTGATTTTGGATGATATTGTTGCATGAATCATTTTGACAGCAGATTTCAAGGTTTCTTCAATTTGAATAGGCCTGGGTATGATCTGCTCTCTTCGGCTGTAACTCAAGACCTGTTTCACCAATTCTTTTGCCCTGATACCCGCCTTTAGAATGATTTCCATTTTTTCGTTGAGAGCTGTATTTTTCGGGATGTCAAGCATGGCAAGTTCCGAATATCCGATGATAATGGAAAGAATATTATTAAAATCATGGGCAATACCGCCTGCCAGAGTACCTAAAGCCTCCATTTTTTCTGCATTACTTACTCGTTTTTCCAATTCTTTCTGCTGGGACAGGTCAATGGCGATTCCTCTGACACCTGTGGGATTTCCATATTCTCCAGTAATATTTGATAAAAACATGATTGCCGGGAATTCTTTTTTATTTTCTCTTTGACCAATGGTCTCAAATTCAATAATTGCACCACTGTTTAACGCCTTTCTATAAAAAGATGAAAATTCGGGTTTTGCAGAAGGGCTGATACCATCTGTTAAATAATACGTTCGGGAAGCAGATGATATATCCCAATTGGAAAAAATCTTGGCAGCCTTATTACAAAACAGAATCTTTCCTGTTTTATCTGCTTCAAAAACAGCACTAGGAAGCAGCTCTGATAGCCGGCGATATTTTTTTTCACTGTTTTTAACAGCCTCCTGAGCTTCGCGGCGTTTAATAAGTTCCTGATCAAGGGTTATGTTTTTCAAAGAAAGATCTGCTTTTTGCTCCTCAATTATCTGGAAAGCCAATGAAAATCTGTGGGATAGAATATATGCCTGGAACAAGATAAAAATAAACATACCAACATGGAAAAGATAAAGTGTATTAATAATGGTCATGGCATGAAGCAAATCATTGACAACGCTGACAGCAAAAATAAAAAATCCCATTAAAAATGTGATGATACCCATTCGCTTTTTTTTCACTGCCAGCCAGAGTACATAAGACAAATACGCAATCAACCCCATGGACAAAATTTGAAACCCCCTCAATGAAAAAGTAAAAACATATAAAGGAGAAAAAACAACAACCAGGCTAAATCCAAAGATTAAAGCAAGACTTGCTTTGTAAATGGGTTCATGGAAATCTTTGGGATACAGGCTGTGCAAATAAAGAAAAATAGTACCAAACCCCAAATAGTAGGTCAGATATTCCAGCTTATAGAGCAGGGTTACGGACTGCCAGGGCAGCAGGGGATTGATCAGCCATTCTCCCATGACAAATACCCGCAGTGCCATCAATATGCAAAAGCCTGAGAAAAAAAGGGCGGTAAAGTCTTTTCTTCTGATGAAAAAGAGACCCAAATGATATATTCCCATGATAAGAATGGCGCCGAAAACAAAATATTCTAAAGCGATTTTATTAAGTTTTGCTGCGTGGATGGACTCTGTAGGCCCAAAACGAATAGCTTCCCACAACCCGCCGTACCAGTGGTGATAATTTGAAATATGAATCACAATACGGGTTTCTTCCTGCTGAGGCTGAAAACTAACAACCATTGATTCCACCCTTGGTTGAGCTGTGTCCTCCTCTTTTCCAGGCTTTCCAATTGTTTTATATTTCACCCCGTCAATATAAAGAGTGTAAGCTGTCCCTGCCTCAGGTATGTATATAGAGAATGACCCCGTAGTTTTAGGCAGTAACAACCGCAACCGGTAAGTGGCATAGCCTTTACCACTTATGGGTTTACCATTTACAACATGCCGGTTCCAGGAAATAGGCACCTTGATAAAGGTTGAATCCTTTTGCAGATCAAGCCCCGGATCAATCCACTGATTCCAAAAAAATTCCCATTGCCCCTCCAGTTTGATCGCACCCTGTTTTTTAAAGTCCCAATCCCGAAGATCCATAACCCCGGCAGTTGCGACAGGTTTGGCAAGTGCACAGGCTGGATTGGCAAAAAAGAAAGGAGCAAAAATTACAAAAAACAAACAGACCGCCGGCCAAAATGATTTTAAAAGCGGAAAAGGTTGTACCAACATTTTATGATAACTGCCCTTCAAAACCAAGTAGATACCCCCGACAAAATTTAGTACAAGTAAATCGGATTTCGTAAAATATGTTTGTTGTCAATAGAGTTATATCTTTTCTTTGTATTCATCCGTTTAATCGGAGTCAAGCATACGGCTCAAAACATGGTTGAATTTTCCGGAAAACGGGTGGTTTACATAAATTATAACATAAATTTGTAGGCGAATGGAAGGAAGATCCACACCTTATAGGATGTTGTGTGCGGATCTTCCAAAATTATCAGATAACCCAGTCAACTTCTTGTATGGATTTAGCTTGTCCCTCTTCGGTCAAGGCAATACCTGATTTGGATATCCTGCCTTCAAGGAGGTTGTTTTCATCCCGAATGTCAAAAGGTGTTTCAACATTCGCAAGATAAATAGCACCAATACCGGCATCTTTTATTCTGGTCAGATGAAATTCGCCATTTTCGTCACTCTCCCATATGGAAAGATCATCAAAAATACTATCATTTTCATCAATCCACTGGTTGTGGTCAAGATCAAAGCTTGCCAGTTCTTCGAACCCATTACCGGTTGAAGGTCCGAAAAGTTCGCTCCCATCATTTATGATCCCATCCTCGTTTTTATCAATGGATAAAAATCCTGAACCTGGCATTAGCATACTGAGCGATTCTGTTTCGCCATCAAGGTCCAGGTCAAAATCAAATGTCGCCCCGGAAAGTTTAGGCGCTGTATCATCCAAATTTATGACCAATGGATCGATCAGAGTGTATTCACCTTTTTCAGTGTAGACAAACTGATCTTTTTGAAAAAACTCCCGTTCAAGATCCAGTTGAAAAGAGAAATCAATCTCTCTTCCATCAGAAGTTTTTACAATTCCATCTGCCGAAAACCCGGTCTCCTCCTTTTCATAGTGACGAACGGTGTGTTGTTCTTCATAGGCATACCCAAATGTTCTTTGAAATTGCATATGAATAGGATTCAAATTTACCCGACGCATACGGCTGAGTTGAAAATGAAAAATTGAATCCGGACTTTCTGCGCGCAAGGCATTCAATTGCTTAAAAATTGAATCGAACATCTGGCGCATTTTTTCAAGTTCCCGGATGAACTGGTCCGAAAGTTTGAGTGCACTTTGGCCTGACACAGATATGGATTTGAACAGAAAACTTGAATATTCCATGGTATGTGCGCCACCTAAAGCCAGGACATCTTCATCC
>JAAEMC010000683.1 GCA_024225895.1 Desulfobacteraceae bacterium
AAATGGAGGCAGATAATGAAAGTTGCAGTTATTGATAATTATGATTCTTTTACCTTTAACCTGGTTCACTATATTCTTCATACAGGTGTAGAGGTTGAGGTATTTCGAAACGATAAAATTACAGTGGATGATTTAAAAACCATAAATCCAGGTGCCATTGTTATATCTCCCGGACCGGGCCGGCCCGAAAATGCCGGGATATCCCTTAATGTAGTAAAAGATCTTTCCGGAATCATTCCTATTTTGGGTGTTTGCCTTGGACACCAGGTCATTGCCCAGAGTTTTGGGGCAAAAATTATCCATGCCAAAAAGATCATGCACGGTAAAACTTCCACAGTGATATCAGATGGCAAGAATGTATTTTCAGGGATTAACAAGCCTTTTTCAGTTATGCGCTATCATTCTTTGGCGGTTGCCGAAGAAACATTACCAGACTGCCTTGCCATCACTGCCAGAACCAATGACAATGAAATCATGGGTATTCGACACAAAACGCATCCCACCCAGGGTGTGCAGTTCCACCCGGAATCTTTTATGACCATTGTTGGAAAACGACTCATCCGAAATTTCATTAAAGGAGCATAAAGGCCATGTCATTTACAGCTAATTTAAAAAAAATTATTGCAAAACAAAACCTTGATCAAGACAGTATGGCTGATATGCTGACAGATATTTTTTCAGGAACAATTACAGAGGCACAGATCGGTGCGTTCATGGCCGCACTGGCCGTAAAAGGGGAAACCTTTGAGGAGCTGGCAGGAGCTGCCCGTGCCATGCGCGCAAAAGCCACACGGGTTCAAACAATTTCCCAAAAGGTCATTGATACCTGCGGTACAGGCGGGGATGCTTCAGGCTCCTTTAATATTTCCACCACTACAGCCTTTGTGGTGGCTGGTGCGGGAGTTTCTGTCGCCAAGCATGGTAACAGAAGCATTTCAAGCCAATGCGGCAGTGCTGATGTTTTAGAGAAGCTTGGAGTGAAGCTTAACACAGATCCGGAAATTATGGAGGAAGCTATCAATGAAATCGGTATCGGATTTATGTTTGCCCCCATGTATCATGGTGCCATGAAATATGCTGCCAAGGCACGGGGTGATGTTAAAATTCGAAGTATATTCAATATGCTGGGCCCACTTACAAATCCTGCTGCAGCCAGTTACCAGCTTTTAGGAGTTTATGCACCAGAACTTACGGAAATGTTTGCAAAAGCCCTGAACCTTTTAGGGGTAAAAAATGCTCTTGTGGTCCACGGTCATGACGGTATGGATGAAATCACCACCACTGCCCCCACCAGGATTAGTGAACTTTGTGACGGCACCATTAAATCCTATGATCTTGACCCGCTGGACTTTTTTGAAGATTATGCACAACCCCATGACTTGATGGGAGGGGATGCGCAAATGAATGCAGATATTACAACAACAATATTAAAAGGAAATAAAGGTCCGGCAAGAGATGTGGTATTGATCAATTCAGGTGCAGCTCTTGTGGCAGCTCAAGTGGCGGACAACATCAAATCAGGCATTTTGCTCGCCGAAAAATCCATTGATTCCGGCAGTGCCATGGAAAAACTTGCAATGCTGGTAAACTACACGCAGGAGAATGGTTAATATGGCCTTTCAAGGATTTTTAAAAACCATTGTTGAAATCAAATCCAAAGAAATCGACCAAAATCGTTCCCAAGTACCTTTGAATCGGCTACGAAAAAAAGCAGAAGAAAAAAAACCTGTAGCTTCATTTGCTGTTGCATTGGCCGAGAGCAGACCGGATAACGTGGGAATTATCGCTGAAATCAAAAAAGCATCCCCATCCAAAGGGGACATAAAGCCTGATCTTGATGTGGAACTCTATGCCAAACAATATACAAAGGCAGGAGCCTGTGCAATTTCAGTTCTTACAGAATCTCATTTTTTCAAAGGCAGCCTGGATGATCTAGAACTGGTTTGCCAGACAACTGATCTGCCGGTACTGCGAAAGGATTTTACCATCAGCAGCTACCAGATTTATCAGGCCAAAAGTGCCGGGGCATCCTCAATTCTGCTGATTACAACTCTGCTTTCCAATGATCAGCTAAGAGATTATCTCTCCCTGGCAAGGGAACTTGAAATGGAACCTTTGGTTGAAATTAACAGTGAAAAAGAATTTGAAAAAGCATTTTCGTGTGGTGCCGCTGTTGTGGGAATTAACAATAGAAATCTTCAAACGCTTCAGACAGATCTTACCGTATCCAAACGGATTGCCCCGATTATCCCTGAAGACATCCTCCTTATTGAAGCAAGCGGTATATCCTCTGCCAGGGATATCCGGGCAGGGGTGAAGGCTGGTATGGTTAATTTTCTTGTGGGTGAAAGTATTGTCAGGGCCAAAGATACAGAAAAATTTATTAAGACCCTTATCCAGGCAAATTCTGATAAAAATGATTCATAACTCCTCACCTTTAATTAAGATCTGCGGGCTTACCGATCCATTTAATGCCTTGGAATGTGCAAAGTTGGGGGCAGATGCCATTGGATTGGTATTTTATAAAAAAAGCCCCAGGTTTGTAACCGATGAAAAAGCAGCCGCCATTTCAAATATCCTGCCAAAGGATGTCATGCCCACCGGTGTTTTTGTGGACGAATCATATGATTTTATTATGAAAAAAGCAAAAAAATGCCGTTTAAAGGCTGTCCAGCTGCATGGTATAGAAAATCCGGATCTCGTCCAACGGCTAAAAAATCAGAATCTTTGTGTTATTAAGGCCCTGTTTGCTGTCAGATCTCCTTATCTTAATGAAGCAAATCAATATCAGGCAGCTTCTTTTTTACTGGTGGAGTATGGTAAGGGAAAGCTTCCCGGCGGAAATGCAGAATCATGGAGTTATGAAATGATCGGTAAACTGAGGGCCCAAAACCCTATAATGCTTGCCGGCGGTCTCAATCCGAATAATGTTGCCGCAGCCATCCGCCAATGCCGTCCAAAAGGTGTTGATGTGTCATCTGGTGTGGAAAAATCCCATGGTGTCAAAGATTTGGATAGCGTTCAAAAACTTATCGATCAGATCCGTTTAACCAGCCACTAAATCAAGGCTGAACGAGAACTTAATATTTTGTTAAATACAAGGCAGTCAGCCAAATTTTAGCCGGTAAAAATATTGAGCAGTATTTTGAAAATTAAAATTTTACTGCCACGCAGTAATTTAGAAAATAGGAGGTTTTCGTTTCGTCTCCAAATAGTTATCTTTATCGGATCAGAAGTGTATCTCCAGGGAAAATTTTTGATTTTTCCGTCAACTTATTCAGTTTTCTTAATTGAGCAACGGTTGTATTATATTTCTTACTGATACTGTACAGGGTTTCCTTTTTTAGAACCGTATGGAACATGGACTTATCCACTTTCTTTTTCACAGTTTTTTGAACTGGTTTTTTAACAGGTGTTTTTGTGACCACCTTTTTTTTGGCCGGGGCAGTTTTGACAGTCACTATGGAACTACGCCGCAAAACAGATATGCTTTGTTCAATTTTATCCAGCCGGTCTGAGATGGAATCAAATTTTACAGAAAAAGCTGTTTCAAGCCTTTCCACCCGTTGCTTGACAGGCTCAAAATCCGATGTTTTTTTTGATGCCTGGGCAGTCTCTAATAGGGTTTTACCGCCATCAGGGGTCTTTGCATCTTCCACCATCAGTTGATCTTCAAGCTGGGTTAACCGTTTTTCAAGTTTAGTAACTAAAATTGAACCTGAAGGGACTGCTGCAGTGGAATCTTTTTTGGAACCTGAAGAGAAAAAAAATATTACAAAGATCAAAAGAGTAATAACACCCGCTCCGACCAGAATCATGGTAAGATCGTTCTTTTTCAGCAACGAAGTATCAATGGTTTTAGTTTCTTTTCCATCTTCCTGCCGCTTTTTATTGGTGTTTTCTTTTTTTGTAGGTATCTTTGAAACGGTTCTGGGTCTTTGTTTCATCTGAAAAACTCCTGTTTTG
>JAAEMC010000684.1 GCA_024225895.1 Desulfobacteraceae bacterium
CTGCATCTTAATGGCTTTTTGAAGCCACTCCTCTGCTTTATCAAAGGACCCCATACGCAGGTACACAATACCGAGGTTCGCATAAGCCATCACCTCATCCTCATCCAGGTCAATGATCTTGATATCCTCATGGAAAATATACTGACCGAGGCCAGAAAATTCGTCAATGCCGATGCCGGATCAATCTATATAAAAGAAAAAAATATTCTTCACTTTTCCTATACTCAGAACCAAACCCTTTGCAAGCGCTTGAAAAACAATGAAAAACTGGTTTATTCCACATTCAGCATGGTCATTAACGAGCATAGCATTGCCGGATATGTTGCCTCCCATGACAGAATTTTAAATATCGCTGATGTATATGACATTGATCTGTTAACCCCTTACTCCTTTTCCAAACAATATGATGATGAAGCAAATTACAAAACCACATCAATGCTGACCATCCCCTTAAAAACACATAAAGGCAAAATCCTAGGAGTTCTGCAAATCATCAATGCCCAGGATGAAGGCAGGAAAGTGATCCCTTTTTCAAAAAAAGATGAAAAGCTCATGATGAACTTTGCCGGTACGGCAGCCACTGCACTGGAACGGGCCCAGATGACAAGGGCCATTATTCTGCGCATGATAAAAATGGCAGAAATGCGTGATCCAAAGGAAACAGGGGCCCATGTCAACCGTGTGGGCGGCTATGCATTGGAAATCTATGAAGCATGGGCCAAAAAAAATAAACTTTCAAAAACTGAAATAAACAATAACCGGGATGTGCTAAGAATGGCTTCCATGCTCCATGATGTAGGGAAAATCGCCATTTCTGACGTGATTTTAAAAAAACCGGGGCGGTTCAACAAAGAAGAATACAATATTATGACCAGTCATTGCCTGTGCGGGGCACAACTATTTTCTGACAGGCAGTCAGACTTTGATGATGCTGCGGCCGAAGTAGCTTTAACCCACCATGAAAAATGGGATGGAACCGGATATCCCGGCCATGTTGATGTCACCACGGGCAAACCCCTTCCCGGGTATGAACTGCCCAATGGGAAAGCCAAAGGGAAAAAAGGCGAAGAGATCCCCCTGTTTGGGCGTATTGTAGCCCTGGCAGATGTATATGACGCACTGTGCTCCTCCCGCATCTATAAAAATGCATGGGATGAAACAAAGGTCCTGGAAACCATTGAAAAAGATTCCGGGATCCATTTTGATCCCCAATTGGTAGAGATCTTTTTTTCCAGAATAGATGCAATCCAGACCATTAAAGCCCGGTATCAGGATAAACAAGACAATCCATAGCCGGCAGGATGGTTATAGCGATTCCCAAAATAAAGTTCCTAAAAACATGATAGATTAATGGAATCGCCTTTGAGCAAATCGATTGTGGTATCAAGAGAATCTTAGGAATCGTTACAAA
>JAAEMC010000685.1 GCA_024225895.1 Desulfobacteraceae bacterium
AAGAGAGACAGATACCATGGATACCTTTGTTGAGTCTTCCTGGTATTACCTAAGATATTGTTCTCCACGATACAATGAGGGCATTTTTGATCCTGAGGAAATCAAATACTGGGCACCGGTGGATCAATACATCGGAGGAGTGGAACATGCCGTACTTCATCTTCTTTACTCCAGGTATTTTATGCGTGTGTTAAATACCCTTGGATTGATTGATTTTAAGGAACCATTTACCAGGCTTCTTACCCAAGGAATGGTATGCAAAGAAACTCTGACCTGTCCAAAACACGGATTTTTGTTTCCTGAACAGGCCAAAAGAGATGAAGCAGGGACTGTAACATGCATTGAATGTAATAGTATTGTGGATGTCGGGCGGGTTATTAAAATGTCCAAATCCAAGAAAAATGTGTTGGATCCCAATAAACTCCTTGCAAAATATGGTGCAGATGTTACCCGGTTGTTCTGTCTCTTTGCTGCACCGCCTGAGCGTGATCTGGAATGGAGCGAAGACGGGGTCGAGGGCAGCCATCGGTTTGTAAACAGGGTATGGCGGCTTGCACAAAGCTGTACAAGAATTACCGATGGAATTGATACATTTAAAGGTCCTGCTTCTGAATTGGCAAAGGATGCCAAATCCCTTTATATTAAAGCCAACCAGACCATTAAAAAAGTGAGTGAGGACATTGATAAAAGTTTTCATTTCAACACCGCCATTGCCGCAATTATGGAGCTTGTAAATGCTTTATATTCCATTGATCTTGAAAAAGCAGACAATGAAATGAAATCCGTTGTTGGTTTTTGTCTTGAAACCATTCTGTTGCTTCTGGCACCCATAATTCCCCATTTTTGTGAAGAACTCTTTGAAAAGATGGGCAAAAAAGGATCTGTTCTTGAGCAGTCCTGGCCCGATTTCAGGCAAGATTCTTTGGCAACGGATGATGAATTGGTTGTGGTTCAGATTAATGGGAAACTTCGAAGCAAATTTACTGTGGATGCCGGGTGTGAGGACGAGTTAATCAAAGAGACAGCATTATCTGATGAAAAGATAAAAAAATACACCAATGGCAAGGACATCAAAAAAATCATTGTGATTCGGAAAAAACAGACCCTTGTAAACATAGTGGTATAAAATGAAAAAATTACTCATACTCATCGGTTTTCTTTTAATTCTTGTGCCTTCTTGCGGATATAAACTGGAAGGCGGCGGTTATGTAAATGAGAATGTCAATACAATAGCTGTGGAGATGTTTAACAATAAAACATCTGAAACACGTGCTCAGACGGCGTTTACCAATGCCTTAATCCAGGAGATAATTGAAAAAACAGATACCAAGGTTGTGGTTAAGAATCTTGCCAAAGCCTATCTAAAAGGGACTATTAATGCTATTACCTTTCACACTCTTTCCAGGGCGTCTACTGAAGAAGTGATAGAACGAAGGGTGAAGGCCAGAATCGATTTGGAGCTCATCGATAAATCAGGAAATGTGCTCTGGTCTGTGAAAAATTTCTCTTCAAAAGAAGAGTATTCGGTTTCCGCAGATACGGTCACGGATGAAAGCAATATCAACCAAGCCATTGATGATATTGCACAGAGAACAGCTGAGATGATTGTCAGCAGATTACTGGATAATTTTTAGGGAATAAAAATAATAAAAGACAGGATGTATCAAGTTATGCATCCTGTCTTAATTTGTTTCAATAAAGATAAAACAAAACGTGCGGTTCAGGCATTCACAAATTTGAAAAGTCTTGAAATTTTCCTGGAAGCGGTCTTTTTATGAATAACGCCTTTTTTAGCGGCTTTATGAATTGCAGATTGTATCTTTTTCAACAGTTCATCTTTGTTATCGTCTCCTGCTTCTTTGGCAGCACGAAGTTTTTTCTCCAAGGTTTTCAAAGATGTTTTTACAGATCTGTTTCTAAGCTGTCTTACCTGACTTTGTTTCGCACGTTTTTTTGCGGATTTATGATTCGCCAACTTGATCTCGCTCCTTATCTTAAATATATTAAAAAACTATTACATTTCAAAAGCGGTAGCATAATGGTTTTATCTAAATTTGTCAAGGAAAAGTAGTGAGAAAAATATTAAAAAAGACCGCATCTGTCAGCCTTTTAACCTTTTTTAGCCGCCTGCTAGGGCTGATACGGGATGCCTTGATCGCCTTTGTATTGGGTGCGGGGATTGTAAGTGATGCGTTTTTTATTGCCTTCAGACCCTTTGACCTGGCAAGAAAACTCTTTTCTGAAGGCATCTTGAGCATATCTTTTATACCTGTTTTTTCCAGATGCCTTGAACAAAACGACCAGAATAAAATGATTTCGATGGTATATTCTTCATTTTTGTTTGTCTCTGCGGCCGGTGTTTTCATCATTCTTGGGGGAATGTGTTTTGCCCCGTTTTTAATGCGGATCATCACTCCTGGATTTTTGCAAGGTTCCTATGAATATGCGCTCACCTTAACCCTGTTTAAAATAATGCTGCCCTATGCATTGTTAATATCCATTACCGGGCTTTGCATGGGAATTTTAAATACCATGGAGACATTTTTTGCACCTGCAGCTGCTCCAGTTCTTTTCAACCTCACAATCATTTTAGCGACACTGATCTGTGCACCTCAATTTGAAAAACCGGTCTTTGCAATGGCCTGGGGCGTGACCTCCGGGGGTGTTGTCCAATTGATTTTCCAAATCCCTTTTCTTGTGAAACACAATGTTTTTAAACTGCAAAAGTTCAACCTTTTTCATCCGGGTGTAATTGAAGTAATGAGAAAATTGATTCCCTCAATGATTGGTGCCTCATCTTATCAGATCAATATTATGCTGGCCTCCTTTTTTGCAACGAGCCTTCATACAGGAAATGTCTCTTTTCTTTATTATGCGGATCGGTTGATCCAGTTCCCATTGGGACTTGTTGCCATATCCTTGTCCATTGTTGTTTTGCCCCACCTTTCCAAAAAAGTTGAAAAGGGCGGGGCAAATGAGATATCTGAATTGTTTGCCGATAGTTTTCGGCTTGTCTTTTTCATAACAATACCGGCCATGGCCGGATTGATGGCATTAAATGAATATATCATTGTATTGTTATTTCAGCAGGGTGCCTTTAATGCATCCTCAGTTAACCATACGGCAGATTGCCTTTTTTATCTTTTATTCGGGTTATGGGCCTTTGCCGGAACCCGGCTCTTTGTCACATTGAATTATGCATTTTCCAATGTGACTGTACCGTTTATTTCAGGGGCATGTGCCATTTGCTTTCATATTGTTTGCAGTCTTGTTCTCATTAATCCCATGGGATTAAAAGGACTTGCAATATCTGTCTGCCTTTCTGGGACTGCCAATTTTTTCTTGCTGATTGGTTTATCACGTACAAACATTTTGTTTCCCCAAAAGGCCCTTTTGGTTTCAGCTTGCAGAGCTGTTTTTGTTTCTGTTATAATGGCCTTTTTAATCAGGCAGACAGCACTCGTTGTGTTGCATACACAGATGGATAAGACTGAACTGGGAATTGGTATTGCAGGGCTTGTGGTATTGGGAATAATTTTATATTCAGGCATAAGCATGATTGTTTCGCGCTCTGAAATTAGATTGATAAGAAATATGTTAAACAAGGATTAATGGTAATGTCAGTGATCGAAAAAACAGGATTCTATTTCTCCATATTTATCCTTGTGGTCTTACTTTTTTTAATTGTTTTTTCAAAAAACGGGATTCTGGATTCTATCCAAATCCAAAAGAATGAAAAGGCCGTTATTAAGCGGATTTCCGATACTGAAGAGAAAAATCGAAAGGTTGCAACTGAAATAAAAAGCTTGAAAAATGATCTGGAATATATCAAGCATATTGCTAGGCATGAACATGATATGGCAGCCGAAGATGAATTGATTTTTAAAAGTCAAAACGAAAATAAGGAAACGCCGGAATGAGTCAGAACTTCAATACATTGGAACTGGCAAGGATTTATGAAAGCCAGGGGTACATAAAAGATGCATTCGAGATGTACCAGACGTTAAACAAAACAAGTGATACCAATGAAATTCGATCTGCTGTGAAACGACTGGGGAAAAGAATTTTTCAATACAATGAAAAAAACAGTGTGGCTTCAAGGGTATCTGAACGGTTTAAAGATTATTTAGAGCTTTTAATCCTGGAAAAAAAGATAGTGGCCATGACTCAATTCCAAAACGATAAAAAATGTTCAAAAAAGACATCATAGGGGCGCTTGTACTGCTTGCCCTTTCAATTGTAATAGCATTCTGCTTTAACCATTTTTATCCCAATGGTATCGCTTATCGGGGGCAATGGGAAAGTGCTGAGGGGGTAATTTCCGCAAAACCAAAGAATGATGTCATCAATCCCGCAATTGAAATTACCGAGTTTGATTTGATTAAAAAAATTGTTCATGAAAAACGCAGGATCATCCTGGATGTCAGACCCAGGGATATATACCGGCAGGGCCATTTACCCGGAGCATTGTCCTTCCCCTTGGAAAATTTTGATGACGAGCTTGATCAATTATTTAATACCATTCAAAAACAGACTGCTATCTTAGTTTATTGCTCCAGCGTTCAGTGTCCTGATGCACATACCTTTGCGAGCTTACTGGCAGAGTTCGG
>JAAEMC010000686.1 GCA_024225895.1 Desulfobacteraceae bacterium
CGAAAGGAAAAAGAAGAGGCGATTCGCCAGCAAAAGTTAAAAGAAGAACAGGAGAAAAAACGACAAGAGGAGTTAGCCAAGGCAGACCGGATTAGAAGGGGCGTGGAGCCGTTGGATGCAGATGGCAAAGCCTTGATGGCCCATTATAAAAAACTGGCATCTCCTGATTTAGATTCTTATATGGTGGATAATATCGACATCAGGCGCCCGTTGAGATTATACGTATATATCAGATATGATCATATAAAAAATATAATCTTTTTTAATAACCGCAATCCCTTATTTCTTGAAGAACCTGAAGAGGATCAAGAAATAAGTTTTACATATGATCATGGCCAAGAATCAATACAAGTGATTGTCCAAAACGGAAACGATTTTTTTAACCAGGGGGCTCCGGATGAAATTAGCACTCTTTATAGAACAACATTTGATCGTTCTCTTTTAGCTGTTGCAAAACTATATTTCAATGTAAAACCCGTTGGATTTTACGATGATCCCTATAAAGGGGGAAAGGCGGTTGTCGTTCATGCAGAGTCTGTTGAGCCTGTCCTAAGCTTAAAGGAACACTGGCCCAAAAATGGGTCATGGGAATGGTCATGGATGATCAAAGGCAAGACACCACCAAAAACATATGTTCACAAAGAAGACACTCGGACAGCAAGAGAACTGGATATTGCAGGTCTTCACGGGGCAATGAAGTTGAAAAAAGTGAAGGACATATTAGAAGATAATCTTGGGCTCAAGACCACGTTTGATGAGAATTTAAAGATCCTCTCATCCCCTAAAAAATGGAGTGAGCCCAACCAACTCGAAAATATATCCAACCCGTTCGCAAGTGTATCCAAACCGACTATTCAACCAGGCAAACGCTTCTTCGAAGGTTCTTTCGTTCAAACAGGCAAGTCAATGCTGGGGCTCGGTTCTCCGGTTTATTCTCTCAAGCAGGGCGTGTTAACTCAAACTGCATCAGTCAAAGAAACAGACGTAATCCTCCAGGGATTACGTGACAAATTTGGTGAGCCGGATTTGATAAGAAAGCAACGCAATGCAATTGTTTTAACATGGGGGAAACGGATTACAGACGACCGTACCAATATGCCGGGAATGAAGGGCCTGAACCTTCCTGTATCAGCCGCCGAAGTGCAGATCCATCATTATGATACCGGAATCTTGACAATTCTTATCCTTACAGATGAGCTTTTTCAAACGAAAACTAAAGTCACAACAAAAACGGTGTATTAAATGAGAGCTATATAACGAGGTCAGGCTTGACAAATGGGCATTTGGATAGAAAAACTCATTTGTTAAGCCTGATCCCCCAATCCTACTCATTGTCACTCCCATCTTCAATAATGTATGAATCAATATGCTCATTGCAATAATTAAGGTTTGCCTCCATTCCCTATCGCCCATTCCTCTTCACGATCTCAGGATCAGGACAATATTCTAAAAAAGAAGGTGTAACCCCATTTCTTCCTTAATCAAATAAAGGCAGATCAGTCTTTGTAACCGTAACCACCCAGGTGACCCTTCCCTGGTGGCAGCTTGGGCAAACCATGGCCCGGTACTACAGGTACACTCGGCAAGGGTTTCATCAGCATGACTCCCGTCACGCCTTCAATGGAGGCGGGGAGCCCCTCGGAGTAAAATTCATAGCCATCCTCGAAACGATATATACCACCATTAGGATCGCATAACAGCCAAAGAAATGAGTCTGGGAATTGATAGCAGATCGCCCCTATCGTATGATCATTATCGTTCCAAATGATTACAAAAGCTCCTTTGCCATTATTGAGATCGAGAAGATTCTGCTTGATCCTGAGCATGCAGGTTCGATAGCTGACCTTAGCTTTGAAAATCCTATTAGCTTCGAAACCTGCCTGTCTCGCCTACTGCCGGGGTCGGTGATCAAAACGTGAAAGGTTCTCCCATCTATCAATCATTTCCTGCGAATCTGAGGTTAAATCCTCCGGTCTCACGAGGAATCCGCGCGCTGACAATGCCAACCAATGATAAATCACAGCCGTGCAAGTCTCACCATCATTTTCAAGCTGCATCAATTCTTCCATAGCTTTTACCCCTCTCTCAAATGCAAAAAGCAATCGCACTAAAATTTGTTAATGAATATAGTTTATCCTTGGGCAATGTTGGTATTAACGGTCGTCTATATCAATAAAAGTGCATTCATCAGGACCGCAATAATCACCGATATACTCTGCTCCCGGTCTGTAAAGGGATGGTTTTGGAGCTGCCATGGCAAATTGTTCTTCAATCACATGGGCAGCCCATCCACTTACCCTTGAAACTGCAAAAATCGGAGTAAAAAGATCTGTGGCAATTCCCATGGTATAAAACAAGGATGCACTGTAAAAATCAACATTACAGAATATTTCCCTTTGTTTTTTTGATTTAAATGCGGCTTTGCCCTTTTTTTCCAACTGCCTTGAAAGTTCATACCACTGGGGTTGATTTGTGATTTGCCCCATTCTTTTGCTCATTGGCGCAAGGATAATAGCCCTTGGATCATCTGTCTGATAAACAGCATGTCCAAGTCCCATTATCAGACCTTTGGAACTTAAAATGTTATCAATGTAGGCATCAATTTTATCAACCGAACCTATCTCTTTTAACATCTTCATAACTCTGACATTTGCTCCGCCGTGAAGGGCCCCTGAAAGGGAGCCTATGGCAGCAGAGACGGCTGAATATATATGAGCTTTAGTCGATGCAACCTGGCGTGCTGTAAAAGTTGAAGCATTAAATGAATGCTCTGCATGCAAGACAAGGGCTGTATCAAAAAATTGAGTTAATTCATCACCAGGTTTTTCATTGTTGAGCATGTAAAGAAAATTTGCAGCATGTCCTAGCTCCATGTCAGGGGGAATAACTTTTTTGTTGTTTCGAATGCGGTCCCAGGCAGCAGTAATTGTTGATATGCCGGCAATCAGATTTTCCGCACTGAACAATGTGTGTTCTATAGCCGGTTTTTCAATAGTTTTATCATTTTGAACCAACAAGGGTATGGTTGTCTGCAATACATCCATTGGATTCATATCAATGGGTAATATCTTTAATAAAGATATTATATTTTCAGGAATATTCCGCTTTTGAGCAAGGCTCAGCTTAAAATCTTCAAGCTCTTGTTTTATTGGAAGCCTTTCGTAAAGCAAGAGAAAGCAGACTTCCTCAAAAGTTGCACTCAAAGCCAGATCTTCAATTAAAAATCCACGGTATATAAGTTTTCCTTCCTTACCCCTGACATCACAAATTTTTTAACTGTCTACATCAATACCGCGCAATCCGATATTCACTACATTAGTTATACATTCTTCCATAAATTTCTCCTTTTGCTTA
>JAAEMC010000687.1 GCA_024225895.1 Desulfobacteraceae bacterium
AAAAATACAGGAAACAAGTCCGATGATGGCAGAATATGCCGGCGAGTATCCATCGAGCATTAAGATCGTAATCACCACCAATGGGAGAATATAAAACCATTGCTTTTTTAAGATCTGAGTGGCGGAAAATTCTGATTTTTCGCCAATGACATTTGTTTTCTTGGCTTCGTAATGGACCATGCAGAAAACCGAGAAAAAATACATCACAGCCGGAAATATGGCCACTAACATAATCTTTGAATAGGGGACGCCTGTCAACTCCGCCATGATAAATCCACCGGCACCCATAATGGGGGGCATGAACATCCCTCCGATGGAAGCAGCCGGTTCAATACCGCCGGCCACATGGGGCTTAAAGCCCGCTTTTTTCATCATGGGGATGGTGAACATGCCGGTGGAAACTGTATTGGCAATTGCGCTCCCTGAAATGGAGCCGAACAACCCGGATGCAATTACCGATACCTTGCCCGGCCCGCCGATTTTGTGACCCACAGCTGCCAGGGGCCAGTCAATGAAAAATTTCTGTGCCCCGCATTTTTCAAGGAAAGAACCGAATAATACAAAGAGAATCACATAGGTGGCAAGCACATTGGCCATGATCCCGAACACACCATCACTTTTATAAAAAATACTGATACACAGCTCGGTAAAGGGCGCTCCGGCATGGGAAACCAGATCCGGTGCCATATAGCCGTAAACACCGTAAAGCAGCATAATAGTGCCCATAATCACAAAAACATTGCCCACCACCCTTCTGGCCAGTTCAATACCTATGAGAACACCGACAATGGCAAAGGCCATATCGACATTGGTCTCCGCACCGGTACGGTAATTGATGGTTTCAAACATGACGATCCAATACCCGACCGAGGCAATGGAAAGGAAGATGAGGATGTAATCAACAATACGCATGATCAGCGTTCTGGATTTGTACAATAAGAAGACTAGAATATAGGTGATAATGACGTATACCCCCCGGTGATATTGGGTGGCCATGGGCTTTATAACTGCGGCATAGGAATAAAAAACAACCAGGATCACCGAGCATATATCAAATATGATCTGCTCAAATTTATTCAGTTTTTCATACACAATTAGGCCTTCCTATTGTTTGAAGTTAATATTGGAATGAAAGAGGGTGTTTCAGATACGGGCTGCTCAGCCAAAACAACAGCCCGCATCAACGCATTAAGCTTTTTTCAGTATAGCTGAATGTAGGGGGTTATAAAACACCTTTTTCCTTCCAGAATTTTTCAGCTCCTGGATGAAATGGAGTAACAATTCCAACGGGACCATTTTTGATGGACATTTTTTTGAAAGTCTTTTTCTGGGCTTTCATATGATTCAGTCCATCATCAGAATAAATCAGGCTCAGCATCTTATAAACAACATCTGCCGGCACTTTGGCATTGACAACCCAAAGGGCTGAATCCTGGAATGACGGGGATTCATAATCTACACCTTTATAAGTATTTGCAGGTACAGCCAGTTTTGCAAAATACGGATATTTTTCATAAAATCCGCTGGCAGAGGCATCTGCGTCTAAATTAACCAATGCAATGTCATTGGTCTGGGCTGCCATGATTACAGCGCCGCTGGGGAATGCTGTAAAGAGCCAGAAAGCATCCAACTGGTTGTTGCCGAATGCCTGGGCAGCATCATTATAGCCCATGGCGTTTCTTTCGATTTTATCCCAGACACCCATATGGGTAAAGAATAGCTCACAATTGGCAAAGGCACCGGAACCGGCATTTCCAACCCCTACCTTTTTGCCTTGCAAATCTTTAACGCTTTTAATACCGGAACCTTTCCGGACTACCAATTGCGCAGGGGCGCCATAGAGCCAGGAAACAGCCAGGACGCTTTCATATTTTTTGGTGTCGTTTTTCATCATGCCGTTGCGGCCCAGATAAACATGGCCGGAATAGACGACACTCATTTGCTGTCTGCCGGCATCTGTTTTTCGTAAATTCTCAACAGAACCGGCAGATGACTGCGCCTGTACCTTGAACTCTGAAACTTCTTTCATTGGTTTATATACCTGGATGCCATTGGCAACTACCTGGAAAGTACCGCCGGCAGGACCGCCGCCGAAAACCACACGGGTCTTTGCAAAGGAAGATCCGCAAAATGCCAGTGCAACAATGGTGATTAGACCAATAATGAATAAATGTTTTTTCATGTATTCCTCCTGTTAAATAATTTTAAACAAATAAAATGACATGATTATAGTGATTCTCAAAAATTCGTTCTGAAAATCAATATAAATAAAATACGTTCCAAAAAACAATATAAATAAATGGAATCACTTAAAAACAAATCAATTTTATAACAACCGATTTCTATCCTTAAGGGGTAGAAATGGCTATACGCTTATCGGAACGTTATTCTGTGATTTACTATTGATTAAAACGAGTATCAATCTAACAGGCGGATTTGAACATTACAATTGGTGTATTTCTGATTTTTGTGTAGGTAAATTTCTTACATGGCTAAAAAAATATCAAGTAAACGGTGAGAAGATCTATTTACCCTAATACCTGATCAACTCTCTTGAAAAGGTGGGCAAACCGCTTTCCGTTCCTGGAATGGGTTTTATAAAATTTTAGACATTTTTTAACGATGTCAATGACCTGGTCATGGCTCAGAATACCATGTACTTCCATGGCAAGACGGGGATGACGGCCGAGCCTGCCGCCCAAAAAAACGCGAAATCCTTTTTGTTCCTCTGCGATGGTTCCAGTAGGACAGGCATGTATACAATGGGCACACTTAAGGCACAAATCCATGTTAATCACAGGTTTTTCAAGGGTTTCATCTAAAAAGATCGCCTCTTCCCGGCAGGAAAAAACACATTGGCTGCAAAGGGTGCAGTCTTCATCAGTGACTTTTGGAGATACGGCACCGATGATACCGATATCCGCAATCTGTGGGCGGGAACAGGCATTGGGGCAGTCTGATAAGGAAACCCTGAATTCATGATGAAACTTCAGATCCCCTTTAACATTGGCCTTTAAAAAGGAAAGGATATTTTCTTCTTTAAGAAGGGTCTCAATTTCCCCGGCAAGTTTGGTACCAGAATTCGCTCTGTTGGGGCAGCCGTCAGAACCAAAGCAGGTGTCGACCTGAAATCCTTTGATCTCTTTTTCCATACCGCCTTTGGATAAGAACTTTTTTTTTACGGCGGTCACATCTTCCAGGTCAACACGCTGCTTTCCATTTTCCTTGGCAAAGGTTTCTACTTTGTTACGTACCCTTTTTCGCACGAAAAAGGGTACTTTACCCACGGCTTTGTCTGCTTCCACAGACCATTTCATGAAAGGATCTCACCTTGCGCGCTGACCACAACCTCTTCAAAAGGAATATCCATGCCGGATTTTTCAAGGGCTTTTCCAATAATCATGGGCAGACCGGAACAGCAAGGCACCTCCATAACAACAGATGTGATTGATTTGATGCCGGATTCCTTGAAAACCTGTGACAGCTTTTCAACATATCCTTGTGCGTCATCAAACTTGGGGCAGCCGATCATCACAGCTTTTCCTTTAAGAAAATCTGCATGAAATGACGGATAGGCAACCGGTACACAGTCTGCTGCAATTAGCAGATCAGCGTCCCTTAAAAAGGGTGCTCCTGCCGGCACCAGATTTATCTGGACCGGCCAGTGGCCCAGCGCGGAAGGCCCGCCCGAGGCTGGGCTGGCTTGTTTGCCTGGATGCATGTTATTCATGGGAAAAGTTTTCATGGCAGCGGACGGGCATCCGCAGGCTAAGGTTTCCGGCGCTTTCTTGGATTTATCTTTAATCTCTTTTTCCTTTAACAATTCTTCCACCGCTTCTTCATCAAAATCATCTGCTTCCCGCTCAATAATGGAAAGAGCTCCCTGGGGGCATTCTCCAAGGCAGGCGCCTAAGCCGTCACAATATTTATCCGCAATCACCTTGGCTTTTCCATCTATGATTTCAATGGCACCTTCTGCACAGGAAGGAACGCAATTGCCGCAACCGTCGCAAAGTTCATCATCAATCTGAATTATACTTCTTTTTATTTTCATTGGATTATCTCCTTGGAATACAACGCTTTTGAAAAGCATTATTTCCGGTTTTGCATCAATACATCCTTGGCAAGTTTTTTTCCGGAATCCGTTAAATAGATCCGATCTATTTTTGCTTCAAAAGCATCATCTTCCAGGCTTTTTCCCGCTTCACACTCGTACATATTGGTCAGCATGTCTGCATCATAAAGCACTTTAAAATTTAAGCTCTCATCCGGTCCCGGATGATGATGGTGCCCGATAATATCACACACTTCTTCTACAATTTCTTCATTGGCACCCAGTTTTTCCAAAATCTCTTTGGCAACAGGGGGCCCCTCTATCTCCTGGTATTTCGGAGCATTTGAGTTATACTTTTCTTCTGCATTTTTAATACCGATATCATGGAGATAAGCTGTACAAAGAACCACGGCTATGTTTGCTTTTTCACTTTTACCGATCTTATCTGCATAGCCGGCTACCCTTATGGCATGCCCAATTCGTTTAAAATCCGAAACAAAATACCGTTTCATTTCAACGGCCACACGGTCTTTTAACAGATCCATATTTTCTTTGATAAACTCTTCAGGTAAGGTACCCACACATTGTTCTGCAAACTTGCAATAGGAGGCGCAGCCAAAATCCATCTTGGGATTGACTATCTTTTTTTTGCAATTGCCGCACCTTCTTGTGGCATCATCCTTAAAAAATTCCATTGGATGGCCGCATTCCGGACATTTTGTTTCAAAGATGGCATCCGGGTTCCAGTATTGAGTATCTTGTCCGGGGCATTTCATAACAACCTCCGATATATTGGGATGTGGGTTTTAATGGGCGGACACACAAGTCCGCCCCAATTTATTATTTTCCCTGCATAATGGCTTCAACATCAGCATCGGGTTCGGTAATAGGTTTGATATCAAAATTTTCAACCAGTACATTGAGAACAGCCGGGGAAACAAAAGCTGGCAATGTGGGTCCAAGACGGATGCCTTTCACACCCAGGTGAAGCAGGGCCAAAAGAACGGCAACAGCCTTTTGTTCGTACCATCCGATATCAAATGAAAGGGGCAGGTCATTGATATGATCCAGGCCAAAGGCTTCTTGAAGTTTTAAGGCTATGACGGCAAGGGAGTAGCAATCGTTACACTGGCCGGCATCTAAAACTCTAGGAATACCGCCGATATCACCAAGATCCAGTTTATTGTACCGATATTTTGCGCAGCCGGCAGTCAGGATCACAGCATCCTTGGGAAGCTTTTCAGCGACCTGGGTAAAATAATCCCTGCCCTTCTGGCGGCCGTCACATCCGGCCATAACGACAAAGCGCTTGATGGCACCGGATTTAACTGCATCCACAACCTTGTCTGCCAAAGCCAATACCTGGTTACGGGCAAATCCGCCGACAATGGTTCCTGTTTCAATTTCAGTGGGGGCAGAACAGGTTTTAGCAAGCTCAATGATCTTGGAAAAATCCTTCTTCCCGCCATTCGTTCTACCCGGAATGTGGGTGACATTAGGATAAGAAACTACACCTGTTGTAAAAA
>JAAEMC010000688.1 GCA_024225895.1 Desulfobacteraceae bacterium
AAGACCCTTTACTATTTTGATGAAGCAAGTGGCGACCTTTTTATAAAAGGCCTAGGAGATCCTTTGCTTGTCACAGAGACTATTGAACGGTTCAGTTTTCATGTTGCAAAAAACGTAAAGACCAACGCCATAAGAAATATTGTACTGGACCACTCCTATTTTGATGACGGCATAACGGTGCCGGGAACCGGTGATTCGCTCAAACCATACAATGCTCATGTCGGAGCCCTTTCCGCCAATTTTAATACCGTCTCATTTAAATGGAATACGGGTGAAAAAAAATTTTTCAGCCCTGAACCCTTAACCCCTCTTTTTGATATTTTTATTGATCCCATTTCAAAAACAAAAATGAAACAAGGCCGGATTATTCTTTCCAAACCCCACAGCAAAGTATATGCCGGATTTTTAATTCGGCATTTTCTTGAAAAACGAAAAATCAAAGTCACAGGCTCAATAACCATGGGCGGATTCAAGAGCAATTTTTCACAATTAAATGAATTTGTATCTCCCTATGCCATGAACCAGGTGATTGAAAAGCTGCTTGAATATTCGAATAATTTTATTGCCAATCAACTATTCTTATCATTGGGAGCGGAAAAGTTCGGTGGTCCTGCCACCCTTGATAAAGCATCAAAAGCCGTAACAGGTTATGCAAAAAAAAGATTGTCTATCAATGGATTTAAGATTTCGGAAGGCTCCGGGATCTCAAGAGAGAATAAGATAGCACCCAGACATATGATCAATGTGCTTCTGGAATTCAGGCCCTTTTGTTCATTACTGCGCAATAACAAAAATGACTATTATAAGACCGGTACACTCAATGGAGTAAGAACCCGTGCTGGATATATTATTGGTGAGGACAACAAACTTTACCCTTATGCCATCATGATCAACAAAAAAAACAAGGGCTATGGTGCCGTCAGAAGGGATTTGATCAAACGGGTATATCGAATCAGCAGTGCCCGCAATCACTAAAAATCAGGAATTGTGTTGTTCAATGTAAGCGTAAGCAGAATGATTGTGAATGGACTCAAAATTTTCTGCGCTCACGGAAAACCAGGTGATATTGATATCTTCGATTAAGGCCTTGGCCACATCCCGGACAATATCTTCTACAAACTTAGGATTATTGTAGGCTTGCTCAGTCACATATTTTTCATCTTCTCGTTTTAAAACCGAAAAAATGTCACAGGATGCTGATTTTTCCACCAGATTGACAATATCTTCTATCCAGATGAACTTTTCAAACCGGGTGGATACCAAGACCTCTCCCCGCTGGTTATGGGCACCGAAATCACTGATTTCTTTGGAGCAAGGGCAAACAGATGTCACCGGAACCGCAACTTTTAAGACAATATCCGTATCATGGCTGGCATTAGAGGATCCGAAAATAGAACAGGTAAAATCCATCAAGCCTTTTGCACTGGTGACGGGTGATTTTTTTTCGATAAAATAGGGGAAAGTTATCTCGATATGAGAAGACTCCGCACCTAAGATCTCTTTCATATCCTCAAGGATATTGGTCAAGGATTCCAAAGAGACCTTGGTCCTGAACAAATGGAGGATCTCAACAAACCGGCTCATGTGTGTGCCTTTGCATTGATGGGGCAAATCCACATACATGCTGATCTGGGCAACGGTTGATTGAAGCCCGGTGGTTTTATCTAAAACCTTTATCGGATATTTCAGTCCTTTTATCCCCACCTTATTAATGGGAATGTTTCGATAATCAGGTTGGTTTTGAATGTCTATCATTTTTACTATCTAAAAGATAATCAAGTGCAACATTGCCCATTGCATTGAAAATATTGCCTTTTATATGTTTATTTTTCTTATATAACCCATCCAGCATCTGTCTGATTTCATCCCGTTTTGTCCGATTTGCACTGGGGCAGTTGTTCACAAATTCGGGCAAAGCGAATTTATCATTAAACAAGATTATTTCATGTTTCTCAACATATGCAAGCGGCCGAATAATTTCAAGCTCTCCATCAAAAAAAGATTGCCTGGGCTTCATTGTACCTATTTTACCGGCATAACAGATATTGATAAACAAGGTTTCAATAAGATCATCCTTGTGATGCCCCAAGGCTATTTTATTGCATCCCTCTTCCTTGGCAATCTCGAAAAGGCGTTTTCTTCTTAAGCGGGAACAAAGAAAACAGGGGTTTTCCCTGTTTTCAGATGAATGGGCATATGGTCCATATTCTTTATATTCAACTCTTATGGGTCCATATTCTTTTTCAATATATTTTTCTAACTCTTTTGAAAAGGAACCTTTAAATCCCGAATCAATATGGACGGGCACCAAATCAAATGTTACGGGTGCCCTGGCTTTTAAGTCATATAGAATCTTTAATAAAGCTTGGCTGTCTTTTCCACCTGAGATGCCAACCAGGATTTTCTCTCCGTCCAGGATCATTTTCCAATCCTGTATGGCCTTTCCCACAAGATGAAATACTCTTTTTTTAAGTCCTGTTTTCAAATAATGAATTTATTCTTCTTCAGGTTCTTCTTTAGGTTTTGTAATCACCCTGTTGGCAGCAATCTCCCTTAAAACAGTTACCACGTCTTCGTTCTTTGATGATTTCACCAACAGATCTGCACCTTCCCTGACTTGCCTGACCCTTTTTGCGGCCAAGTGAACAAGGGCAAACCGGTTATTCACATTTTTTAAACAGTCTTCAATTGTAACTCTTGCCAAAATCTACCTCCATTTTTTTACAGAATATCAATAATCTCATATGTTCTTTTTCCGCCAGGCGCCTGTAAACTGGCTTCATCCCCGGGCTTCTTTCCTAAAAGCGCATTCCCCAAAGGAGAGGAAACAGAAATTTTTCCCTGATCGATATCGGCTTCATCCGGCCCAACAATCATATATTCGATCTCTTCTTCAGAGTCCAGATTTTCTACCAAAACTTTACAAGCAAACCGAACGCAATCTTTGGCAACTGAGTTGGGATCGATGATTTTCGCATTGCCGATTTTATAGGACAACTCACCTATTCTGCCTTCAAGAAAGGACTGCTTTTCTTTTGCTGCATCAAATTCTGCATTTTCTGACAGATCCCCATGGGCTCTTGCCACTTCAATTGCTTTAATATTTTCAGGGCGCTCCACAGTTTTTAATCTGGCGAGCTCTGTTTTTAAAGCATCATAACCTTCTGGTGTAATTGGTATTTGCTCCAAATTAAATCTACTCCGTATTGCAATAATGGGTTACTAAAAATTATCCAGCATCGCCATAGACAAAGCTGTAAAATATTAATTGGTTATCGGTAATTTGTTTTCTTAATGAAAACTTTTCCTCTATAACCGCCAAGTTAAAAGCCTTTATCGATCTGTGTTTCTTCATCCTCTTTTGAAGATGCATGATACACTATGAACAATACCGGTCCGGATAATATGTATATGAAAAAAAAGACAGACAACAGGACCGTAGGTTGGGATATAATGGCAACAAAAATTAATATCAGCCTAACCAATTTGTTGAATGTCAGGCTCTTGAACAATGATATCTTTTTAAAACTTTTATACCTGAAAGAGCTGACCATGCAAAAAGAGGTAAAATACATCATTATCAATAAAAAGATCCTGAAAGGGGCCGGGTCAATTGCAAATTTTGTAAATAGTAAGACCAAGGATACGTTCATGGCGGCGGCAGCTGGTATGGGCAATCCTTCAAAATGATCCAGGGATGATGAAGTGGTGGTATTAAACCGGGCCAGCCTCAGTGCACCGCATGCCATAAAAAGAAATCCAGCAGGCCAGCCGAGTCTATCAATGGGTTGAAGAGCCCATAACACCATCAATAGAGCAGGAGCAAGACCAAAGGTGATCAAGTCTGCCAGAGAATCATATTCAAGACCGAATTGGCTGGTTGTATTGGTAGCTCTGGCGATTTTTCCATCCAGAATATCAAACACAACACCGATGATGATAGCGATTGCAGCAGCAGCGAATTTCCCATCGATGGCGGCG
>JAAEMC010000689.1 GCA_024225895.1 Desulfobacteraceae bacterium
AAAACACCAAAACCCTTGCTGTGACCACAATATATAGGTTTTTTTCTTATGACCTAACTGGCAATTTTCAAAATAATCAAAGTTTAAAATCTAATGATAAAGGGGGCTGATATCACATACCAGCCCCCTTTTCAGGTGTATTTTACCGAAGTCAAAAACTTAAAAATCAGCCGAATAACCATTAAAATGGTTGATCAATTTATTATTGACCGACAAATCGAAGGTATGAATATTTCCACTCTGAAAAAAATCCTTGTATCATCTCGTCAAATACTCAGTCTTGCCATGAAAAGAGGCTATTGCCATAAGAATCCTATGGACTATGCAGATATGCCAAAAAGACAAGGAAAAGAGACAGGTGGGGGTGATAAAATCCAGATACTCAACCGGATCGAAATCTCCAGTTTTCTGGATGCTGTCGCAGAGCAAAAATACCATGTGCTGTTTTCCCTGGCTATTTTCAGTGGTGCCAGGCAAGGAGAGCTCCTGGGCCTGAAATGGTCAGATATCCAATGGAATGATAGTCAGATCCATATCCAACGAAGTTTTAACAACCAGTACTTTTATGACATAAAGACCAAAGGGTCAAACAGAGAAATTGATATCGAGCCTACTATGCTAAAAAAATTAAAAAAATGACGACTTGCCTGTCCTCCTGGTGACCTGGATTTAGTGTTCCCAACACAAACTGGAACCCGATGAACCACAACAATATGGTGAATAGATATTTCTTGTCGGGCCTGAAAGTTGCCGGTCTTGGAAAAATAAAGTTCCATGCCCTTCGTCACACATATGCGAGTGTTTTGATAGACCAAAAAGAAAATATCAAATACATTTCAAACCAATTAGATCATTCAACACCGATGGTAACATTAAATGTCTATGCCCACCTGATGCAACCAACAAACCAGGCAGCAGCAAGAAGATTAGAGAGCCAAATTTTGAACGTTTAATATTGGAACTATTTTGGATAGTTGTTAGCAGAAAATAGAATGGTAGCAAAAATCAAAAAAGCACTTACAGAGAATTCCGTAAGTGCTTAATTTCATGGTAGGCACGAGCAGACTTGAACTGCTGACTTCTACCGTGTCGAGGTAGCGCTCTACCAACTGAGCTACGCGCCTTTAAAGATTTCGTTATTTATCATTTGCCCCACTTTGTGTCAAGAAAAATGACAGGTCCTACTCTTCTGTTTTTGTCACCTCATCCACTGGAATTTCCAGGGCAGGTACCGCTTCTTCCAAAGCTGGATCAAATTTTTCAATAAATTCAATTGAGACCTGGTCAGAGGTGACCTCTAAAATTTCGATACCAAAATTATCAAAGGTTTTAAGCATTAAATTATTGGCAAACTGGGAAGGGCTTCCCTTATATTTTATTTCAAGCAATGCATTGCCCGAACCCAGTTCCTTGGGCTGCATATTTTCGATGTTGGGCATCTGGTTAAACCGTTTTTTAAGCTCAATAAACCGGACCAAAAATTCATTGCCTTCAATGAGCACGTCAAATAGATGCTCCTTTTTCAGATTCAGGGTCCAGAACTGGTCGATCCTATCACTTAAATCCGGAACAGCTTGATTTGCAGCCTTGACAATGGCTTCATGAAATCCGGTCTGGGCATTGTCGCTTTTGACTGCTGCTTCAATTTTGGAGACAACCACCTTTTCGTTGGTTGCCAGGCTAAAGCCTTCCATAAAGACTATTGCATTATAGGTTTTGTCTTCTCCCATGCGGTTGACAGTTTCAGATGCTGTCACCCTGCCCATGATCACCATGTCTGCATCAAACTCCCGGCCCAGGTCCATGGCTGCCTTGGTATCATAAATAGAGGAAAAGACAATATTATAGAAAGAGGGATCAGGATGATCCAGATCAGCACCTGCAATGGGGAACTGGTTTTCAGCAATCCCTTCCACAATAATTTTTTCGGCAACGGATTCATAGGGTATGGGGTTGTTTCCCCACCAATACTTGGGCAAAATATCATCCCCTGATTTTTCTGAAATAAAAAAGAGAATACCAGGCTTATCCTTCTGGGTATTGATTATTTTTGCTTTGGTTAAAAATTTTTCAATCCGTTTAAGATCCACCTTGGATTCAACTGCTGCCAGATAATAATCATGCCGGTCAAGGCCTGTGAGCACCCGGTAGGTAATAATATAATCCAATGATTTTGACAGCAGCCGTTCATATAAAACATCAAGGCTGGATGCCAAAACTTCCCTGGATAAAAGGCTTGCCAGTGCATTTTGAACTGCTTGGTCAAGGGCATTTGAAACCGCTCGCTTTTTTGCCTGGGGAAGATTGCCTTTGTAAATTTTTATTTTGGCAAAGGTGACACTGGTTACAACCCCTGTATTTTTTGCTGCATGGGAATTTTTTATGTTTAACCCCAGGCACAGGATCGAAAGTATGATTGCAATCACTAATCTTTTATTTATGGCGTTCATTTTACACCCTTCTTTCAACGGCATAATCCGCAAGCATTTGCAAAAGTTCCCTGGAAGGAGAATCTTTAAAAACATCAAGGCATTCTTTGGCCTGATGAACATGATATTGGGCCTGTTTGGACGTATATTCGATCCCTTTGTACTTGTAAAGCATTTCTTTGAGGTGTTCAAAGGATTTTGTATTAAATCCCTTGTCCCGAATCTGGTCTATCATCCAGCTTCTGTCTTTTTCATCAGCATTTTCAAGAGCAACGATCAAGGGTAGTGTCAGCTTGCCTTCCCGTAGATCTGCACCCGGGTTTTTGCCCAATTCATCTGCAGTGGCCATATAATCCAAAAGATCGTCTGCCATTTGGAATGCCACACCCAGGTGAAAGCCGTAGTCTTTCAGTGCAGATCGTTTTTCTTGGGAGGCCTTGGCTAAAATGGCTCCGCTCTGGCATGCCCCTTGGATCAGGACAGCTGTCTTTCGCTCAATCACGGTAAGATATTGGGCTTCTGAAAGAGTGGTTTGGCCCCTTTTTTCAAGCTGGTCAATCTCGCCCTGGGACATCTGGCCTGTAATATTTGCAATCACCAAGATAATTTCAGGGCTTTGGGTCCTGGCAGCAATATCCAAGGCTGTGGCCAAAAGAAAATCCCCGGTCAACACAACTTTGGGAGCTGCCCATTTGGTATGGGCCGCAGCTTTTCCCCTTCTCACATCAGCCTCGTCAACCACATCGTCATGCAGCAGGGTAGCGGCATGGAGGAACTCAAAAATAGTGGAAAACTCAATTTCAAATCCTGAATTATACCCGCACATCCTGGCACTGTGAACCATCAACAGCGGCCTTAATCTTTTGCCGCCGGAAAAAAGAAGGTGGGAGGCGATTTCTTTTACCAATGCAAGATTGGGTTTTAAATTCGCTTCCAATGCTGATTCGATCTTTTCAAGATCGTCTGTTACCCTTGAAATGATCCGTGATTTTAAATCAGATGTCATGCCAGCTCTCCGGAAATATCATATTCATGCGCCCCAGTTATCTTTACACGAACAAAGGACCCGATTTCAAGCCTGTCAGCATAAATAAAGGTAACACCATCCACCTCCGGCGCCTGGAACATGGTTCTGCCAAGGTATAGGCCCGGCTCAGGAGATTCTTCCACCAGTACCGTGAAAACTTCACCCACATAACTTTCGTTGATCTGCGCCGAAATTCTGGCCTGGGCGGCCATGAGTAGATCATGCCTTTCCTGGGCAACTTCTTTTGGCACATGGTCTTTTAAAAGGTGGGATTTCAAATCATGTGAATCTGAATAGGTAAATACCCCTAGATGATCAAACCCGATATCTTCAATGAATGCTAAAAGGGTATCAAAATCCTTATCTGTTTCTGTGGGAAAACCTGTAATAATGGTAGTCCGCAAACGGGCCCGGGGATCCATTTTCCGAATATTATCAAACAGAGTATAAAGGTCTTTGCGGGTATAGGGCCGCCCCATGAGCTTTAATATATTGGATGAAGCATGTTGGATGGGCACATCATAATATGAACATATATTTTCCATTTGGGCTGTCTGGCGGATAATATCAGAAGTTAAGGAACAAGGATGGGTGTAAAGAAAGCGGATCCAGGCATTGTGATCTATCTGGCCGATTTTTTCTCCCAGGGAGGACAGGACAGTTTCAAATCCCTTTCCAGACCCTGAATCATGTCCGTAATCCGTGGTGTTTTCAGCAGTGAGGATTATCTCCTTCACCCCTTTGGAAACCAGGGCCGTCCCCTCTTTTACAATATCTTTAATAGGCCGTGAACGTTGGATTCCCCTAAGTTTGGGAATAATACAATAGGTGCATTTCCGTCTGCATCCTTCAGACACCTTTATATAGGCAAAATAGTCGGAAAGCAGTTTTCGTTCAATGTTAAGGTCTTGGAAAGCTCTTTTGGCAGGATCTGGAAAAAGGGTAAGGGGTTTGACTTTTTTACCCTGAACCGCATCTGCAATCAAATCACAGGCTGCGGTTCCAAGAAATACATCCACCTCCGGCAAAGCAGCGGCCAGATCTTTGTCATCCTTGTAACGCTGGACCAGGCAGCCGGTGGCAATTAGTTTTTCGCAAGCGCCGGTCTCCTTGAATTTAGCCATTTCCAAAATAACATCAACCGCCTCATCAGCGGCGGTTGATATAAAACCACAGGTATTGACAATAATTACCCGGGCCTGGGCCGGATCATCCGTAATGGTATGGCCACTTTGTTTCAAGCGGCCCAGCATAATTTCGGAATCTACCAGGTTTCTGGAACACCCCAGGGCCTCAAGGTATATGATCATATTGCCTTGGCCATAAGGTCACCAAGCTGTCTGGAAAATCTGGATGGATCATCAAGTTTACCACCCTCTGATATAATCGCAATATCAAAGAGGAGATCACTGTAATCCTTTAACATGGGATTGGCGGTATCAGTCTCAAAAATGCCCTTCATCTTATCCATAACCGGATGGGTGATATTGACTTCCATGACCCTTTTTTGGTCCGGCGCTTTCTGGCCAGAGGCATGGAGAATCTTTTCCATATATGCGCTCATGCCGAAATCATCCCCGGATAAACAGGAAACAGAATC
>JAAEMC010000690.1 GCA_024225895.1 Desulfobacteraceae bacterium
ATAAGATCATGGATCTGATCCCGGAATTGGAAAAGAAGAAAACCAAAGGTATGCTGTTGATCACTTCCGGATTTAAGGAGGTGGGGGCCGAAGGCAGCCTGCTGGAAGAAAAAATCACCCAAATGGCCTATGAAGCGGGTATTTTAATACTTGGCCCCAACACGATGGGTGTTTGTAACCCTCATTATGATTTTTATTGTACCGCATCCCATGCTTACCCGGTCCCAGGGTCCACAGCTCTTGTCTGCCAGTCCGGAAATATGGGCACACAGCTTCTGGCGTTTGCAGAACAGCAGGATATTGGTATCCGGGCGTTTTCAGGTTCGGGAAACGAAGCCATGGTGACAATTGAAGATTACATGGAAGCATTTGAGATTGATGAGTTAACCCGTACAGTGGTTCTATACCTTGAAAGTGTTAAGGACGGGGAACGGTTTTATAAAAGTGCGGCACGGGTTTCCAAACAAAAGCCTGTGGTGGTCTTAAAGGGCGGCCGGACAAAGATGGGTGAAAAAGCCGCTGCCAGTCATACAGGGGCCATGGCATCAGATACCAAGGTCTTTGAGGCTGCCTGCAGGCAGGCCGGAATCATCCAGGTAAGTCAGCCCATGGAACTTCTGGATCTTTCAGCAGTATTTTCATCTTTGCCTAAACCCAAAGGAAACCGGGTTGCCATTATGACCTTGGGCGGAGGATGGGGCGTTATCACGGCTGATCTTTGCGCAGAGCATGGGTTGGAGGTGCCACAGCTTTCAGAAGATATTATCAAGAAACTTGATACCCTGCTCCCTTCGTTCTGGAGCCGGGGCAACCCGGTGGATATCGTGGGAGAGGGTGATCCTGATATTCCCAAGATCTGTATGGAGGAGTTGATGAAGTGGGATGGATGCGATGCTGTGATTCATCTGGGCATCCAAGGGAAAAGAATACTTGTGAATAATCTTGTCCATTCCATTGAAAAGACGGATCCGTCTGTACCAGAAGACAAGATTCAATTTTTTATGGATTATGCATTAAAATTGGAAGAGGATTACATTGAACATGTGATTCAATTGACAAAAAAGTATGAAAAGCCGGTTTTAGGAGTCAGCCTTTTAACCGATGAGATCAGCCGAACCCTTTACCGGCAGGAGAATAACGACTACAAAGGGGTCTTTTTCCCTTCACCGGAACGCGCAGTTAAAGCTCTTTGGGGGATGTGTCAATACCAGGATTGGAAAAAAAAGAATGGGAATGATTGTTTGAAACACAATTGAATTGAAAGAATCATGTAGGAGAGGTCCTACAATTTCCGGTTCAATTTTTTGTCATAAATAAAGTGTCGGATCAGATTTTAAAAAGTGTTAGCAGCTGCCTTCCCATTGATTCCAGTTTTTCATTGGCCTGTTCCAGTTTTGTTTTGCCGGAAATAACCGCGGTCCCCTTTTCAGCTTCATCAATAGTGAAATATTTTTGTGCTATTTGTTTAATCCGTTTTTTATCAAGGCGCAGCAATGAATCCTTGTACTGCTGGCGAATCTCATCGGAAAGCTGGGTGATATCCCTGTAAAAAGCCTTCATGGAGGCAGGTCCCGGGGTTTCCGGTTTGTCAATATCTGAACATACCTGAAGAATGGCTTCCTTTATATCCGTGGTGGAATAATTATCTTCAATGATAAATTTACAAGCATCTTTATAGACATCCAGGGTCCTGACAATGTGGGGATCCCTGTAAGAGGCAAAGGAGAAAATTCCTTCTTCGGCATTATAAATGGCAAATCCACCGTAAGCCCCTCCTTTTTCCCTTATCTCCCTGTGCAGGTATAAAGAACGGAGCAACTTTCCAATCACGGATAGTCCGGGGGAATCCTCATGGGTAATGCGGGCAGTCCTAAAGGACTGGCCTACAAAAGAGACAGCCGTATTGGTATGCCAGCCGTCAAAGGGTAATTTGTTATCAAATTCTATGTCAGGAGTGGGAAATGCATTCCTACCATCCTTTTTAAGGGTGTCATAGATGGATATGATCTTTTTTTCAGCCAAAAGAATTGACTTCTTGCCGCCGATGACTGCAGGTTTGAAATTGTTCTTTTTAAAAAGGGAATCCGCAATGTTGCCAAGATCAGCACAAAGTGTGTTTAGAAATTGGTTTTTGTTGTCATCGCCTTTTACTTTCTCAGCCATACCTTTGATTAATTGATATTGGAAAATACCGTGCCATAATTCATTGATATGGGATGCCTTGGACAGACTCCGGGATGCCAGGGATATGGCGAATCTGTGGCCACCGGATACAATGGAGGCCTCCAATCCGGCCTGGTATTGCAAAAGGATACTTTTTAGCCGTTCAAAGTCAGTAAAACTATAGGCCTCAATAAATTCTTTGATCAGGTCAAAGAGTTTGCCGACATTACGATCCAATGATTTGCCCTGGACAGCTAAAAAGGAATGGGAATCTGCATTCTTGTTGAACATGGCCCCGGAAAAAGGCGTAATGGCAATCCCGCCGGTGTAAAGATCCATCAGTTCTGCCATTTTGTCATAGGTTCTCTTCTTGGTGCCGCTGGACGTAAATGCTTTGCAAAAGAAGGGAATCAATGGAAATAGGCCGGGAGCAATATGGCCTGCGCCCACTGGACAGGTAAAATATAAAATACCTGATGTGGCTTTATCATAGGCGGTTGAAACATTTATCCCGTCTATTGTGTCTGGTTTAATAATTTCGATTTCCGGCGGCACATCTGAAAGTTCAAGGGTAGGAAGGACAGACAGGTTTTCTGTTTCCTCCTGCAGTGCCTCCAGTGCCCTGGTATCTTGCTCTATTTGTTTTAGATCAGCCTCATCTAAATTTTTTAAAATTTTGGTTAGTTTGTTTTTTGTTTGTTTAATTTGCTCGGCTTCAAGGGTTTTGTCCGGTTCAAGAATAAAGAATACCCGGTGGGGATTTTCAAGAAAATAGGTGCGTATTTTATTTTCCAGGTAGTCCCGGGTTTTCAGGTTTTTGCGAAGTTTTTCAAGATCATTATCAAGATTGACGACACAAGCAGGATCCCCTTCATGGATAATGACAGCTGCTGAGGACATCAATAATTTAATGCCAAAGGGATAGGGGGTGTTGGTTATTTCCTTTCTGTGGAATTCAATCTGGTGTATGGCGGACTCCACAAGCTGCTTATCAATTTTTTGATTTACAATCTCTTCAAGTGTTGAAATGATCAATTGCTCTACCTGGTTGACGGATGATTTGGCAATGTCTTTTAGGCCGCAGGAAAACATGGTGTCCTTGTTGTCTGCGTCAAATCCGGTGGCATCGCTCAATGCAGACCCCAGGTTGGAGTCAATCAGGGCTTTCCTCATAGGGGAGGCTGCATTGCCCAATAGCACCTGCTCTAAAATGGCCAACACCAATATTTCATAGGAATCATTAATGTCGCAGGTCAGCCAGGCGATACAGGCCTGATATTTGGTAGTATCTGTTTCCGGGTCTGAAAAAGCATATTTTTGGGTTTTTGTTTCAGGCGATTTCCATCTAGGTTGGGCAGCAACCCGGGTGTCCATTGGAAGTTCTTCAAAATGATCCAGCACTTTTTCGGATATAAAGGCAAGATTGTCTTCCAGATCAAAAGAGCCATAGGTGTAGAAAAAGGAATTTGAGGGGTGATAATATTTGGCATGAAACGCCTTTAAGTTTTCCCAGGTAAGATCAGGTATTTCCAAGGGTTCACCGCCTGAATTTTTACTATAGGTGGTATCCGGATATAAAGCCTTTAGTAAAGATCTTCCCATGACCTGTGCCGTAGAAGACATGGCCCCTTTCATTTCATTATACACAATCCCTTTGTATTCCAGCTCAAACTTTTTTGTATTATTTTGTTTGATTTCCAGGCGATGTCCTTCCTGTTTGAAACTTAATTGATTAAGACTGGGAAAAAAAGCTGCGTCCAGGTAGACATCCATTAGGTTGAAGAAATCTTTTTTGTTTTGAGTGGAAAAAGGATACATGGTCCAATCCGAAGATGTGAATGCATTCATAAAGGTAGACAGACTTCGTTTGATCATGGAAAAAAAAGGGTCTCTCACATTGAAATTTTTAGATCCGCACAAAACTGTATGTTCCAGGATATGGGCAACCCCTGATGAATCCTTGGGAACGGTTCTGAAGATAACCCCAAAGGTATTTTCCTTATCTTTATTGGCGATGTGGACATGTCGGGCTTTGGTCGCCTTATGAACCAACTGGATCATCAGTGAATCTATGGATTCCAGGTGTGATATTTTTTCAATGATATATCCGTGTAATTCTTTCCCTTCTTTGATAGAAGGATTTAGATATGATGTTTTTCCCTTAGACTTTTTTATAGATTCCACGCCTTACCCTTTTAATTCTTTTGATTTTATCAAGCCTGAAAATGATATTACGCAGTTTTTTATCATTATAACCGGTCGCAGCTTTTATTGTTTTAAAATTGGTGCCCTTTGGATGATTGGC
>JAAEMC010000691.1 GCA_024225895.1 Desulfobacteraceae bacterium
CTGGAAAAAGAGAAAAAAGAAGAAGAGCAGAAAAAGAAGAAGGAAGAGCAAAAGGCGGCTGACGAAAAACAAAATACAGGTGAGCCAACGGGTGAAATAAAAGGTGTCACAAAAGAAAACCCAGCCAAGAATGAAATCACTGAAAAGCAAGCACCGGTTGACAAAACGGAATGAAAACCAAAATTTTTATTATTACAGGGTTTCTCGGGGCCGGCAAAACAACCCTGATAAAAAGAATTTTAAAATTTTCCAATGATTTGTCCAAAACCATTGTCCTGGTCAATGAATTCGGTAAAGTCGGAATCGACAAGTCGTTGATAAAAGCTACAGCCGCAGCCGATATTGTTGAACTCAGCAGTGGCTGTATCTGTTGCTCATTGAAAACAGACATGATTCAAACCCTTCAGGTTTTACGGCAACAATACACTCCTGAGCGCCTTATTATTGAAGCAACCGGTGTGGCCGATCCCCTTGCCATTATTGAATCTTTAAATAACAAGATGCTCTCACCCCATTTTGAGCTTGAAAAAACAATAACTATTGTGGACAGCAGCTTTTGGGAAGCAAGGCAAGCATTTGGAACTGTTTTTAAAAGCCAGCTTAACCAGGCAGATATCATTCTTTTCAACAAGGTTGACACCCTTGATAAATTGGATGTCCCTGTCATTTTAAAAGAAATTTGCAAGGAATCTAAAAAGGGCCTGGTGATCCCTACCCTTCATTGTAATATTGATCCGGATATTTTTTGGTCTCTACTACCCCCGGAAAGCACGGGCATGGCGGGAAGTCCCCTCTTCCAAACCTATGATCCTGAAATGGATTTTTATTCTCCCATAAACAGCTCCGCCACAACAACGGCAAAGGAAGCAGGGTTCATCACATTTTCGTTCAAAACAACAAGGCATCTGGATAAAGCTTTGTTCGTGGAATTCCTTAATACACTCCCCCTGGAATTGTTCAGGATAAAAGGGCTGGTAAGATTTGCCGACAGGACGGAAATGCTCAATTTTGTGGGCGGAAAAAGCCAGTTCCAAAAGTGGACTGACAATGGCTCCACCTGCCTTGCTTTTATAGGGTGGGATGTGGTAGAGGACCGGATACTAAAAAAATTGAACACATGTATTGTCAACGCATAATTATAATGAATTTTAGTTTTAGGTGATAATGGCTGAATCAACCACCCAGAGAACAATTTCGAAAATCCAGGAAAAAATTGACCGCGGAGAAGTGGTTATCTTAACCGCCCAGGAAATCTGCGACCGGGTCCGAAACGACGAAACCATTGAACTGCGTGATGTAGACGTCGTTACCACCGCCACAAGTGCCCTGATGAGCGGCACCTATGCAGTGCTTTCTTTTAAGGTGGCGGAACCCGATACATTTACCAAGGCTGAAAAGGTATGGATTAACACGGTACCTGCCCAGGTGGGCCCCTGCCCCAATGAAAGGATCGGCATACTTGATCTGATCATCCTGGGAACAGAACAGAGTAAAATTGATCCCGGATATGGTGCGGGAGATCTGTTCAGGGACCTTGTCCTGGGCAAAGAGGTCCAGGTAGAGATCCAGACGGATGACGGACAAAATTTAACCGCCACCACCACGCTCAAAGAAATTCCCCATGCCATGCTCCACGCCTCAAGAAATGCATTTAAAAATTATCTGGCCTTTGTCAATCCCGGGAAAAAGGAAGTGACCACCATATTCCATTCGGACAAAATGAAAGGCAATTATGAAGAAATGACCTTTTGCGGCTGTGGTGAATTAAACCCCATAGAGAATGATCCTGAACTGAAAACCATCGGCATCGGCACCAAGGTTTTGATCAATGGTGCCCAAGGTTTTGTAACAGGGCTCGGTACCCGCAGCAGTGTTGACAAACCCAACCTGACCGGGATTGCCGACATGCACCAGATGGACCCGGAATTTATGGGAGGATTCTCAACCGGGCATGGACCGGATATTATCACGACCTGGGCAGTGGCCATTCCCGTTCTTGACAGACAGATGTTAACCCATATCTTGAAAACCGATGAACAGATCCCTTTAAAGGTGGTTGATGTACACAGCCGTATACCAATATCCGAGGTGACTTACGGGGATGTCTGGAATAACACCAATCATGAGGTCAAATTTAACAAGAAAGCATGCAAAAAATGTGATGCCTGCCATGTGGAGGGTATCTGTCCTGTAAAGGCGGTTCACTCAGACCCGGATACGGGTGTGCAGTTTGACAGGCCCAGATGTTTTAACTGCGGTCTTTGTGTCTCAAGATGCAAAGGGGAGTCTTTTTCTGCTGACCTGGGCAGTATAGAACTTGAAGGTGTAGACCATAAAGTACCGGTCACTTTACGGCAGTCTGACCGTGTGGCGGCTCTCAAGGCCGCCCGGAATCTTAAAAAACAGATCCAAAAAGGCCAATTTAAAATAACAGCACCTGTCGGGAAAATCAGTTTTCCAGACAGGTCTTAAACCTCTTTGTAATATCTTGGGGTTTCAAGGGGATGTTGGGACAGGATGAATTTCCCGGTTTTATGACAACATGAATAAATGATAATTTACCCTGGTGTTCAAAGTCCTGGACAACCTCTTTTAACTGTTGATTCCCATGAACCCTGGCCGTATTTTCAAATCCGCAGCTTCTGGCCAGCAACTCCAGATCCAGTTTCTTTTGTGTATAGGTTTTCTGGGAATCAATCCCCTCTTTATAAAATCCCCTGAAGCTTGCAAGGATTGGAATGGGAATGGTTGATAACAGGCTGTTCATTCAGGAGCCGGCTGTACAGATACCTGTCACATTTGAATATCAATGACCCCAAGATGGATGGCATATTGGATTAATTTTGAGATATTGTCCATTTTAAGTTTTTCCATAATATTGGAACGATGGGACTTCACGGTACTGGGGCTCAGGCATAGCATATCTGCAATTTCTTTAGTGGGATATCCTTCGACCAGCATTTGAAAGACTTCTCTCTCCCTGTTGGTCAGGGTGTTGTATAATTCTTCCTGGGAAGTCTTCTGGTTCATGCCGACATAATCCTCAATAACCTGGTTGGAAATAGACGGACTCAAGTAAATTTCTCCTTTGACAGCCGATAAAATAGCCTTAATGATATCACTGCTGACAGAATTTTTGAGCAAATAGCCTGAGACACCAATGCTTAAAAGTTCCCTTATATACCGGTTATGGTCATGCATGGAAAGGATAACCACCTTGGTCTCCAGGGCAGACCGCTTGATCTGCCTGGCAGCTTCGATACCGTTTAACACCGGCATGGCAATATCCATGATGACAACGTCAGGCTTTAGCTCCTGGACTTTCTTGACAGCCTCCCGGCCATCCATGGCTTCTCCGATGATTTTCAGACACTCTTCTTCCTCTAAAAGTTTTCTTAGGCCCTGGCGGACAATGGTATGATCATCTGCAATAATAATTTTAATGGGTTTATGTTTCATAAATCTCCTGTAAAAAATTTCTATGTTCCATCATCATTGGCCGTCCGCCGTTCTTAATGGGGATTTCAATTCTGATACGGGTCCCTGCACCATTTTTGCTTCGAAGAAAAAACTTGCCGCCAAGGATAGCGGTTCTTTCCTTCATGGAGAGAAGTCCCAGTGAAGGTCTTTCAGGGTTGCTTTCATCCGGGTCAAACCCGACACCATCGTCTTCTGCAATAAAAATAATTGACGGAAATCCCCGGATGATGGAGAGGTTAAAAAATGTAGCCTTGGCATATTTGATAGTGTTGGACAATGCTTCTTGAGAAAACCGGTAGAGCACCGTCTCTATGTCCGGGTTAATCCGGCCGGTGAACCCGATCATTTTAAAATTAATTTTCAAGTGATTTTGCTTGGCTCTCTCAGTCAAATAAGAATCCAGGGCAGGCTCAAGGCCCAAGTCCGTCAAGAGTGCCGGATGCAGCAGGTGGGAAATCCGTCTCATTTCCTGGTATGTGTGGTTAACCTGAACCTTAATGTTGCTGATGATGTTTTTCATAACCGGATCATCAGACGGCATGATTTTCTCGACCGCTTCCAGGTTAAAATTTATCCCTATCAGCGCTGACCCGGTTTCATCATGGAGTTCGCGGGAAATCCGTTTACACTCAATTTCCTGGGAACGGAAAAGCTTTGCAGCAAGACGCTTGAGTTCTTCCCGGTGTTTTCGAACGGTCCATATCAGTTTGATATTGGCAATGGAACCGCCGACAAAGTTCCCTAATGAACCCAGAAGATGAAAATCTTCCAGAGCAAGATCATTGGTTTCCTCCACAGGAAAGGCCATGAAGCCTGAAGGACGTTCTTTTTCTGTAATCAGAAAACAAGAAAGTTTGATTGACCGTCCTTGGTCAGAGCTGTTCAGGATGATTTTAAATGACGGGAAAATAGATTTGGGTGTCAGGCGGTTATCTTTGTCTAAGAAAAATTCCATGAGCTGGGTATCGCAAAAAAGCGGATTGACCGGAGGGATGTTAATCTCTTTGGGTAGCCCCTTCTGGGTTTGAAGTTCAAATGCCGCTTTGTCATGGTTGATAAGAAAAATGGCTCCCATGCTGAAATTCAGTAGTTTCATGGTCTCATTTAAGGCACTGGCAAGCACATCCCCTAAGTTCTGGGAACTATTTATGGTCAGTGCCACCGTGTTGAGCAAAAGAAGTTCCTGATGATGTTTATAAAGTCTGCGAAAGGAATCCATCCGGGCGGTAATATCTTTTGCAATGCCTTCGTAACCAATAATTTTTCCATTGTCACTTAAAAAAACATTGGCACTCAGGCAACCGTGGAGCCGCGTGCCGTCTTTCTTTTTAAAACCGACTTCAAAATCCTGGATAAACCCGTTTAGGTCAATCTGTTTTTTACACACGTGCCAGTGGATGGGATCAATAAAAATTCGTTCAACATCACTCAACAAAAAGAGTTCTTCCTTATCCCTGTAATCAAGCAAATCAACCATGGCCTGGTTGATATCTAAAAAGCGGCCTTCTTTGGATAGGATAAAAATCATATCCTTTGTATTTTCAAAAAGACGTTCGTATTTGAATTCGGAATATTTTAGATTGTCTTCAAGATTTTTGATCTGGGAAATATCCTTAAAAATTTCCACCACACCAAATAAAAGTCCGTCAGAATCAATAAGAATGTTTCGGGTGCATTCAATGGATACTTTTGTACCCTTTTTATGCGTAATTACAAGTTCGCGTTTGTAATTGGTTTTCTGGGTAATATTCTGCTTGCTGAACGGGCAGTCGGTATGGCAGGATTCGCTTTTCATGATATCCCTGCATTTCATACCCTTGGCTTCAAGGCTTGAGTACCCTGTCACCTTTGATGCCACGTTATTGAAATAATTGACCCTGCCATTGGCATCCATAATCATGAATGCATCTGAGAGATTGTTTAAAATTGCGGCAACGCTCTTATTGTGCAGATCCATTTTTCAATTCATTCCATTTGCTTGAGTCAAAGATTTTAACCTCCAATGACCACGTATTTTGATACCTTCATTCATTTTTTTTACCACGTAAGCCAACCCTAATCCTTCATAAGATTAAATGTCAAGGGAATCAATTTTAAAAAAAAAGACCACATAGCCGCTCGGAGAAATCTAAAATAAATAGTCTTTTTTACATCGGCAAATAGTCTTTTCGGCTATTTACTCAGCAGGCTTTTACAAATTATTCTAAAATTTAATTGTAAGGAACTATGTGATGTTTTATAGACGCACCATGGTAAGGAACTTAACTCATATGAAAAGACCCATTGTTGTGTTACCTGCAGTTCATTGTTTTTCTCTGATTGTTGCTTCCTTACAAAATTTTAAACAGGGTAGGTACAATTTATATGGATCTATGAAAAAAGTGATTACACAATGAATTTTAAAGGTAAATTTTACGGAATTGGCGTTGGCCCGGGCGATCCCGAACTTATGACTTTAAAGGCGGTTCGAGTGATGAATGAGACAGATGTGGTTTTTACTGCAGCCTCCAGTAAAAATTGTTATAGTCTGGCAGTAGAGATAGCAAAATCGCATCTTTGTAAATCTGCTGATATTGTTTCATTGCCCTTTCCCATGACTGATGATAAAAATGTGACCCGGGCAGCATGGGATGACAATGCCCGTCAGGTTACCGAAGTTTTGAAACAGGGAAAAACAGCATCCTTTCTGACCCTGGGAGATCCGTCAACTTACTCCACGTTCGGGTATATTCTAAAGAGCCTGAAAAGTATAATGCCGGAAGCAGATATAGAAACCATACCGGGAATAACTTCATTCCATGCAGCAGCAGCCAGGCTGAACCGAACTCTTGTAGAGGCGGAGGAATCTTTGCTGATTACATCGGGTGCTTATGGTGGAAACCAGTTGAGGAAGTGTACGGCAGATGTACAAAACGTTGTAATGATGAAGGCCTACAAAAATATCAGGGACATTAATGATGCATTAAAAGAAGCCGGATTTAATAACAGGGTCGCCATATCAAAATGCGGGCGCGAAGGGGAAAAGATTTTTAATAATACAGATCCCCTTGAAACAAGGGAACCTGACTATTGGACCCTTATTCTGGCAGGAAAATATAAATGAGGTGTATAAAGGAGGTTAAAATAATATGAAAGGATACATTCATATCTATACAGGGGATGGCAAAGGTAAAACGACAGCTGCCCTAGGCCTTGCCTTAAGAACAGTCGGTGCCGGAGGAAAAGTCTTTATTGGCCAGTTTTTAAAATCAGGAGACTATTCTGAAGTGAAAGCATTGAAAAAAATTGCAAACCAAGTCACGATTGAGCACTATGGCCTTGGACGATTCGTCAAAGGTCACCCCACCGCAGACGATGTTGAAGCTGGGATGAAGGGCTACAAAAGGGTCGTTCAAATTATTGAAAAAGGTGAACATAATCTTGTTATTCTTGATGAAGGGAAC
>JAAEMC010000692.1 GCA_024225895.1 Desulfobacteraceae bacterium
AAAAAACGGGGTGCAAAGATAATAGCTGAGATAAGAGGATTTTCATGTAACAACAACGGCGGGGATCTGATTCTGCCAAATACCGACGGTATAAAGGCAACCATCCGGCTTGGCCTTGAAAGTGCGGGTATCGGACCGGATGATGTCGATTTCATCAGTGCCCATGCAACCGCTACCAGGATGGGAGATGTGATCGAAGCCCGTGCCATCCACGCAATCTATGGGGACAAGCCCCGTGTGACCGGGCTGAAAAGCTATATGGGACACACTATGGGTGCCTGCGGTGTGATAGAGACTTTACTCACCCTCTACATGATGGAAAAAGGATTCATTGCGCCCACCCTGAATCTGGATGAAATCGATGAAAGGTGCTCCATGCTCCGGCATACCACAAAGCTCGTCAAGAGCGATATTCGTATTGCAGCAATACAGAATTTTGCCTTTGGTGGCGTCAACACCTGTCTCTTCATTGAAAAATTCGATGCCTGATGCCTTTTTGTAAAAGGACAAACGCGTATGATTTTTAATTATCTCAAACCTTTTTTCGATATCTTCGTCACCCTGACCTGCTGGACATATTATATTGTTGGCTATCTTCTTTTATTCGCACCTATTTATCTCATATCCTTTATATTTTCAAAGGATCGCGAAAAATCTTTTCAATATTTGAACC
>JAAEMC010000693.1 GCA_024225895.1 Desulfobacteraceae bacterium
AGACTTTTGTTGCGTTTACCTTTAAATCGTAACTGCTTGAAATCATTAATGTGGAAAAGTTACATGCGATTGCCCTGGAATGGTGGAAATATTTTAATGTTGCAATGTTGTTGCACCAAAATTTATCAAGACAATTTCAAAATACTATAGGCCAGCAATCGCAAAATACCTAAGAATTGCTTAGCAAGATAGAAAATGCTTGTCAAAATTTGTTGGATGCAATAAATTTGCATAGTAGTGATGCATTGTTTTTATTAACCATTGAAAAAATATCAGAAAAGATGGATCGTTTTTTTATTAATGCCTTGTTATCTTGCATTATAGTGCTACTTACAAGTCCTTTATTTGCAAATGATAGACTGCCGGTTTTTGTGAGTATCGCTCCCCAAAAATTTTTTGTGCAACAGATTGGCAAAGAAATGGTGGATGTGAATGTCATGGTCCGTCCGGGAGCCGATCCCCATACCTATGAGCCCAGACCCAGGCAAATGGTGGCGATTTCAAAAGCCAAGCTGTATTTTGCCATAGGCGTAGGGTTTGAAAAGGCTAATTTAAAAAAAATTGTTTCTGCTAATCCAAAACTGAAAGTGATTCATACAGATCATGGCATCCAAAAAATTCCCATGCCTAACCGCAATGATCATGGGATGTCCCACCATAGAGAAGATCAAAAAACAGACCACAAGGAAATAGATCAGCACCAAGGCCTTGATCCCCATATCTGGCTTTCCCCAAAACTGGTCATTGTTCAGGCAAAACATATTCTAACGGCTTTGATGCAGGCAGATCCTGAAAATAAGACGGGTTATAAGACAAATTACACCACCTTTGTAAAGCGGATAAAGGATCTGGATCATACTCTTGACCGCCTTTTTGAAAAGAAAACCGGGCTGTCTTTCATGGTATTTCATCCGGCATGGGGATACTTTGCCCATGCTTATAGGATTCATCAGGTGCCTGTTGAAATTGAGGGCAAAGATCCCAAGCCCGGCCAATTAAAAGAACTTATTGAACATGCCAGAAAAAATCATATCAATGTTGTTTTTGTTCAGCCCCAGTTTTCCAGCAAAAGTGCTAAGCTTTTAGCAAGACAGATCCAAGGGCGGGTGATTTTTGCCGATCCTCTGGCAGCAGAGTGGATGGCGAATATAGAGGTCGTGGCAAAAAAATTCAAGGAGGCGTTAAAATAGAAACAATGTTTGAAAATCCCATTGTTGAGCTAAACCATGTTGACTTTTCATATAATGGCGAACCAGTGCTGCAACATATTCATCTGGATATCCACCCCCATGATTTCATCGCCGTGATTGGTCCCAATGGTGGCGGGAAAAGCACATTGCTCAAATTGATTTTAGGCTTGCTCACCCCGGATAAAGGGGAAATAAAAGTGATGGGAAAAGCACCCCGGAAAGCATCTTCCATTATCGGATATGTACCCCAGAATG
>JAAEMC010000694.1 GCA_024225895.1 Desulfobacteraceae bacterium
CGAGACTATAGTGATTCTGAAAAAATACGTTCCGAAAAACAACATAAATAAATGGAATCAATTAAAAGCAAATCGATTTTGTATCAACCGATTTCTATCCTTAACGGGTAGAATTGGCTATACGCTTATCGGAACGTTATTCTGCGATTTGCTCTAACCTTTGGGAACATCCTGCTGGCAGTGTTTGCAAAATGTCGCCCGTTTCTTGATGATCTCTGCGCAATGGGGGCACTCCCTTGTAAAATGCCGTTCATGGAGCTGTTCAATGGTTTTCTCCACCCTTTCAATGAGAACAGGTGTGGGAAACTTATGATTTAGAAGGGGCTCAATGGCCTCCACATCCGCCAGTTCCGCCACCATTTCAGCCGCTTTTAGGCGTGCTTTGGGCGGGATATTGGGATCCAAAAGCATTTTTAAAATCTCATCCCAGTCCTTGGTAATATAATAATCGGTCAAAATGGAAAAAGCCTTTTTCATGGCTTCTTTTCTTTGCTCTCTTGCAATCAGCTCTGCATCATCCAGCATCTGGCCTTTGGCACCCACCGGGCTGAATACCGGCATATACTCAAAATTATCCGTACCGGGTTCCTTATAGCATCTGTAGGAAGCCTGATACTCCATACTGTCCTGGAGATGATCCCAGCCTTGTTGATAGGCTTTGCATTCATCATTAAAACAGACAAATAAATAAGGGGTCCCCCATCCTAAGCCATCGCTGAAATTGATTGGCGGAACCTCCCACAGCGTCATTTGTGTATCACAATCCGGGCAGCATGGTTTATCCATGGACATATATTTTTCAAGCAGTTCTTCTTTAGTCTCAAATGCCATTATAACTAATCTCCTTTGGTAGTCTGACTTTTTAAGTTCACTCAAAATAAGCACAAGCTGCTCTTTGTCAAACACCTCAAATAAAGAAGGGCCAGGATGCTTTTGCAAAATTAATAAATCTTACAAAAAATATCCTGACCCACTATAGTTCAATTTTTC
>JAAEMC010000695.1 GCA_024225895.1 Desulfobacteraceae bacterium
AAAAACAAGGGGATGGTAAAAAAAAGACTCTTTTAAAGCTGTTGTCTAAAATACCGGGGGTTTATGTTCCATCCTTTTTTGATCCTTTCTGGGATGCAAATGGAATACAGCATCTCACCCCTGTATATGAGGACTATACCAGCGTCAAAAGAGCTTTTTTAAACAAATTGGATAAGGTTACTTTTCCGCAAACCCCCATAATCCCTTTTGCCAAGCCTGTACACGACCGCTTACGGCTTGAAATTGCAAGGGGCTGTTCCAGGGGCTGTCGTTTCTGCCAGGCCGGCATGATCTACCGCCCGGTCAGGGAAAGAACCTGTGAAGACCTGATGGAGATCACCAGATCATCTCTTGATGCCACGGGATATTCCGATGTATCTTTGCTCTCATTGAGCACGGGTGATTATTCCAATCTGGAATGGTTGATGGAAAGCCTGCTTGAACTGAACCAGGGACATTGCAATGCCATTTCCCTTCCTTCCATACGGGCGGAAAAACTAACGCCCGAATTGATGAATATTATCAAAAAAGTCAGAAAAACCGGATTTACCATTGCACCTGAGGCCGGTTCCCAAAGGTTGCGGGATATAATCAATAAAAATCTGACCGAAGAAAGTATCTCCCAAACGGTTGAGAATGCCTTTGAACTGGGTTGGAAAAACATCAAGCTCTATTTTATGATGGGACTGCCGACAGAAACCCAAGAAGACATTGAAGCCATCTGCCGGATGTCCAATCAGTTGGCATCTGCTTATGCCAAAGGCAAACAAGCCATCAATGTGAGTGTAACAAGCTTTATTCCCAAAGCACACACACCTTTTCAAAGATGTGCCCAGATCACCCTGGAACAAACACGGGAAAACCTGCAATATTTAAAAGATAACCTTCGACACCCAAAGGTTAATCTCAAATGGCAGGAACCTTCAATGAGCCTCATCGAAGGGGTATGGGCCAGGGGGGACAGAAAACTTTCCCGGCTCCTTGTCAGTGCCTTTGAAAAAGGCTGCCGGCTGGATGGCTGGAATGACTGGTTTAATTTTGAACTGTGGCAAGAGGCTTTTTCAGATACCGGTATTGATCCCCAATTTTATACCTCCCGGAAAAGGGATGATAATGAACGGCTG
>JAAEMC010000696.1 GCA_024225895.1 Desulfobacteraceae bacterium
ATAGAACACATTAAACCCTAATGGTTTTGAGAACCCTCAGGGTTTCATTCCCAACTGCACAATTTTGGTTACATTCAAATAATTTCACTACGTTCCCGGGGCATCGGAGTACTTCAACCCGGCACCTTGTGCCAAATCTTAAAATTGGTAATTATCTGGAAACCTGTGGTACAGGCAGCAAAGGTGACGAATTAAGGGTTGAGGAACTGGGGAATTAAAACCATGAGTTGAATAAATCTCCCATCCTTCAATTTGCTACAGGGGACTCAATCCCCGGATTCCTCAATCCGTCAGTTTTTACGGAACAGGATCAATTCCCCCGGGATTAAAAGGATGGCACCGAAGAATCCTCTTAAAAGAAATCCATAATCCTTTTATCAAACCATAACGCGAAATGGCCTGATGAGCATATTCAGAGCATGATGGGTAAAAACGGCAAGCAGGGCCTAACACAGGAGATATTGTGTACTGGTACGCCCTGATAAGAATAAGAATAAGCGTTTTAATAGCATCACCTTGATATTCTTTCAAAAATGTTTTGGAGGGATGAAAAAATCCGGGATCCGGCCAGATTTGCAACTTCTTTCTTTGCTATTATATTAACATCCCACTTACCTGAAATATTATGCCTGTTTAATCGGAAATATTCCCGACAGTAACGTTTGA
>JAAEMC010000697.1 GCA_024225895.1 Desulfobacteraceae bacterium
GCCTTATTATTTGGAGAAAATAATGAAACCTAATAAAAAAGCTGCTTCAAACTGTGCCGCATGTCAAACCGAAATACCGGGCCGCATCTGCTTTTCTGAAAAAGGGAAGGCCACTAAGGGCTGTCCCACGGTCACCCATAAAAAAATCCTGAATACATCCAATGCCGAGTACGATAAAAATGAGGTTCATCATTTTGCCAGGCAGGCATCACTCCAGGAGGCGGCCTGTTATGCCAACCGGGATCAGACCCCTTATGTTATGCAGCCCACCAAAACCCGGATTATTGAAATCTGTGAATTTGCTAAACGCATGGAATATAAAACTCTGGGACTTGCCTTCTGCCTTGGCCTTGCCAAAGAAGCTTTGGTGGTGGACGACATTTTCAAGCAGAACGGGTTTGATGTGGTTTCCATCTGTTGCAAAGCCGGTCGGACCCCAAAAACACACATTGGCCTGTCCAAAGAAGAGACCATTTACCAGGATACAGATGAATCAATGTGCAACCCGGTTTACCAGGCCAAACTGCTCAATGCAGAACATGTTGACCTGGCTGTGCTGTTAGGATTGTGCGTGGGCCACGACACACTCTTTTTCAAGTATTGTGAAGCCCCTGTCACTGTTTTGGCCGTAAAAGACCGGGTTACGGCTCATAACCCAATGGCTGCCATCTATACCTCTGAATCCTATTACCGGAAAATAAAATTTCCAGATTTAAATAAATAAAAAAAAGAGATTTTTATATGAAAACAAATGACTATCAAAAAATAAAAGGGGCCAGCAAAGATTGTTTTGCCTGCGGACCGGAAAACCCCCATGGACTTCACATGAGTTTTGAAACAAATGGCGAATCTTTAAGATCCATTGTTCCGATTCAACCTTATATGAGAGGCTGGCACAATCTGGTCCATGGCGGAATTTTATCCACCATCTGTGATGAAATCATGTCCTGGTCAGCCCTCCACCTTACCCGGCGCTTTATCCTGACAAAAAATCTGAATGTTTCTTATTTAAAGCCTGCAACCATTGGGCAGAAGCTCACGGCCACAGGGTTCATTAAAGAAAGAATTGATGACAGAAATGCCATTGTCGCTTGCGAAATCCGAGATGAAAAAGGGGAGCTTTGCACTAAAGGGCTGGGCGAATTTGCCCTATTCACCCCTGAATATTTTCGAAAACTCAATATCATGCCCGATGAATTGATTGATGAGATGATGGCGGTGTTTGAATAAAAATTTTTATACGGAAATAATCTGCGCAGATATATCCATGAAATGATTTAACAGAGGGGAACACCATTTTTCTTTGTGCCAGAGCATAATTACGGATGTCTCATAATGAGGTATATCCCAGGAAAGCTTGATCAACTTTTTTCCCAATAATTGCTTTTCAACAGATACTTTTGGGCAGATAGTGAATCCAATCCCGCGTTTCAGGCAGTGATGCAGGCTTTTTATACTTGAAAACTCAAATGTTTGAAGCCGTATGTTCTGTTCTTTGAGCGACCGCTCAAATGATTTCCGGTAACTTCAATCGGTTTTGGGAAGCAACACGGTATGGCCATTTAAATCAGCCAGAGTAATCTTTTTTTTCCTGGTAAGCGGATGGGTCTGATTAGCAACTAATATTAGTCTTTGTGTTTTTAACATTTTTACATTTACTGCTTTAAAATGAACCGAATCGGTTATTAAAAAGGCAAGATCTATCCGGCCGGAGTTCAATTCTTCTCTAAGTTGTTGATCCGAACAATTAATGAAATTGAAGGATACCCTCGGATGGTCCTTGTGAAAACGATTTACGATTTCAGGCATGTAAACGCTTGCCACTGTTTCCGGTGCTCGAATGGTTAAAGTACCCTGTGCGTCCTGGCCAGTGGATATTTCAGAACGGATCTCATCGGTCATATCTTCCATGCGGCGGGCGTACTCATATAGTTTTTGTCCGGCCTCTGTTATGAGAACCCTACGGCCGATCCGGTCAAATAGTTTTGTCTTTAATTCTTCCTCCAAAGCTTTGATCTGTGAAGAGACCGATGACTGTGCCATAAAAAGTTCGTCAGCTGCTTTTGTAAAATTCAAATTATCAGCCACCACCCGGAATGTCCTAAGCTGACGAATCTCCATTATTACCTCCCATATGTTTCATTCATCGTTTTAGCCGATGATCTGCATCGAAATAAATCGTTAGACACGATTGATTTAATATATTAATCGATATTATAGATTTAAACAAGATCCAGTTTAAAAGACTGCTTGATTTAATCGGTAATCAGGACGAGGAGGCAAAACCATGAATAAGCATTATAAAGATACCATGACAAAACAATCAAAAAAACTTTCCATTGTTTTGGTCGGCAGCATGGGACAGGAAAAGGCATTTGAAGAGGCAATTAAACAAAATAACCTGGATCACAAAATAGAGTTTAAATACATATCGCAAATTGAGGATAATGCTTCATTAAACCCCGATATTGTGATCCTGGACAGATTCCCGGAATCAGATCTTGCAAAGTCAGCTTATTATCATTTCAGGCAGCAACATAATGTTTCATTTATTGGGTTAAATGAGACACCCACTGCTCTGAAATTTTTACATTTAAATGCACTATCCTTTTTAAAAATGATCCGCAGGAACCAAAATCCGGCAACTGTGATTTGTGAAAGTGTTGCATTGGCAAATTCAAAACTCAGGTTATCAGGGGCTTCACCCGAATATTGTTTAGATGAAAAATCAAAAGGAAAAATGCACAATTCTTTTTATCAGCTCCCGTGTGAAACCTGCTGCTGATAAAAAATTTCATCGATTATCAAACCCTGTAATAAAAAATCAATGAAAGGAGAAAAAATGTTACCTGAAGCACAAAAACAAGCATTTGAATCATTTGTAGATTCAGTTTCCAACAATGATGTTTTCGAACAAAAAACAACCATCATGATTAAAATGGCCGTGGCTATGGCACTGGGTTGTTATCCATGAATGGCCAATCTTTTTGGCGTTGCCAAAGAAAATGGTATTACTGATGAGCAGATCTCAATGACCCGGGCCATTGTTATGGCGGTATCTGCAGGTAAGGTAGATGCGCAATTCAACGATGCCGTTTAATTAATTCTGTTAATATCGAGTTCCCCTGTTTCATTCCCGAATTAGGCAGAGGGGTAAAAATTAAAATGGTTGCTAACATGATTGGATGATTTTGCGGTAACTTATGTCACCGTTGGCCACGGCATAATCCAGCCAGTTGTTCATTATCAGGGCATCCCTTAAAGTAAATCCTGAATGGTTATAGGTATGGCCCACTTTCAGGTTCATGGGACTGATATATTTTTTATGGGCATTCTTTTCTTGTTTGCGCCATGCTTCGTTGTATGTCATTGTAAGCTGCCCGTTGCTTCCCATCTGGTTATACTCAGAGAAAGCCAGTTGAAATTCAGAGCAACCGCGTTTAACTAAAATCGGAATCTTTTCCGGAATCTTTTTACCAGCAATTGTCTCCAGAACCGATGAAATTTCCTTAGCTTCAGCAAGCTTTCGGCAATAGATCAAACCTTTGTAAGTACCACTGATACCGGGTCGTATTTCTACCATGCATTTCCTGGAATTATCATCCGGTAAATCAAGGCTGTCAAAAACCAATAAAAGTTTAAAAAGCCCGACAACGGTCTCTGGTTCTGCTTGAACCTTATAACAGCTAAAACAGTATTCAGGGATGATGTTGCAGGTTTCAAAAACAAACAGATGCTGATCGCAGTCATGTCCCTGGTTTGCAGCCCCCCTCCAGATCTGGGTGGCTGAATAGTTTTTATTGTTTATCCCATGGGAATTCAGAACACCTTGACATTGACTGTATAGTTGCTGGACCATGACATTTTCGATGCAGCACCCTTCTGACATATTAGGTGTGACCGATGTCAAATCCACTTGGGCTTTTACATACGCCCCCCTGGTTCCTGTTTCCGGTAAGTAACAATTCAAATCATTGATCAGGTTTTCTTTGATTTGGGCGTTTCCCGGTTTTAATTGGGAAGCGGTTTGCAGTGCGGTAAACGCTTCATCGAATCTGCCCAGGACCTTTAACGCATTCCCAAGGTTGAAATATGCTTCTGCATAGCCGGGTTGAATGGAAATTGCTTTTTTATGGCTCTGGACAGCGGCTTCCGGCTGCCCCAGTTGGCCGAGCACATTTCCACGGTTGCTGAAGACCTGGGCATCATTCGGCTTATATTCAATGGCTTTGTTGTAACTTACCAAAGCAGCTTCCAGTTGCCCGAGATTTTTCAATGCATTGCCGCGGTTGTTGTAGGCTTCGGCAAAATCTGGCTTGAGTTGAATCGCCTTGTTAAAAGCCTTTACAGCCTCGGGTAATTTGTTTTGTCCCAGGAGAACTGCGCCCAGTACATTATAAATAATTACGGATTGAGGATGAATTTTCAGCAATTTCATACATGATTGCTCTGTCTCTGCCATCCGGCCTGAATTATAAAGATTGATTAAAGTCTCAATCTTATTCTGCAAGGAAGGTTCCATCTGCGCTTTTTTGATGCTATTTTTAAATTAAAAGATTTTTGCCAGAATAAATCATATTTTCGAAGATATGTAAACGTCTATCCACTTGTTAATTTCACTCTTTTTAAGGACCACTTGGTTATTGTATCAGCAGATTTTACAATTATATAGACCCAAAGCACCAGATGCTTTTTAAAATGGCTAATGTGTCTGCCCTAAAAAC
>JAAEMC010000698.1 GCA_024225895.1 Desulfobacteraceae bacterium
CAGGTCAGGGCCAAAAGAAAAACACAGATCGGCCGGGTGAATAAAATTCCAAGACTGCCGTCCCCAAGGCTCAAGGTTTCTCTTAAGCGGTTTTCCATGATCTCACCTAGGACAACCCCCATCACCAGGTTTACAATTGGCCATTTCATCCGCAGCAGAATGTATCCCAGAATACCCATGACAATGGCAACCCCTGCATCAAACAGCCGGGTGTTCACCGCATAAATTCCCACCATTGAAATCACCATGATGATAACGGCCAGGAGTCTGCCCGGCACCTTTACAATCATGGCAAAGGGTTTAAGCCAGACCATCAACATCACAAAGGCGGTTACATTAATCAAGAGCATTGAAAAATAAAGGGTGCTGATCAACACGGGCTCCTTTACCAGAAGTAATGGTCCGGGATAGATTCCGTTAATGGTGAAAACCCCAAGCAGTACTGCACTTAAGGCATCACCCGGAATTCCCAGGGTCAACAGAGGTATCATGGCACCTGCGGGAACAGCATTATTCCCGGCTTCTGATGCAAGACATCCTTCTGGTGTACCTTTTCCAAAACGGGATTTCTCTTTTGATAACCGTTTTGCCACATCATAGGATAAAAATGAGGCCAGAATGGATCCTGTCCCGGGCAGCAATCCGACAAAAGTGCCTATAATTCCTGATCGGATAAGGGTTTTCCAATATTTCATAACCTGCCAAAGCCGGGAGAAATCCAGGGTTGAGCGACTTAGCCGGATATCCTTGTTCTTCATGATTTCACGTTCCACCAGGATCAGGGTTTGACCGATTCCGAACAACCCGAGACAGACCGGAACGATATCCAGCCCGTTCTGCATGAACAGGGTTCCAAAGCAGAATCGTTCGCTTAAGGTAGTACCGTCAATGCCCACTGTGGAAAACCAGAAACCCAACCCCAGAAGTATAATTCCCCGCCCGAGCTGCTCTTTGAATGCCATGGCCACCAGAATAACTCCGAACAAGGCTACAGTAAAATATTCCGGAGGACCAAAGCTTGCTGCCACATGCGCCAGGACAGGCGCAAGAAACATCAGGATCATCACGCTGATCATACCGCCTCCGAATGATCCTAAAAGAGCAGCAGAAAGCGCTGTCTGAGCCTCACCTTTTTGGGTGAGGGGATACCCGTCAAAACTGGTGACTAAGGATGAAGGGACCCCGGGCGTACGTAATAAGACAGCCGGGACCGCCCCGCCAAAATACCCCCCGCAGAAAACGCCTAATAAAAGAGAAAGCGCTACATCAGGCGTGAATGCGAAGCTGAAAGGCAATAACACAACCATGCCGACCATGGGTCCAAGCCCCGGTAGAATTCCGACAACGATTCCCACAAAGGTGCCGAAAAATAATGCAATCAGATTGGCAATGGAAAATGCCGCCCAAAATCCGGCCAGTAGATGCTCTATCATTCGCTATTCCCCAAAAAACAATTCCATGACCATTGGTTCGGGAAACCAAATATCAAGGAAAACTTTAAAAACGAGAAACAGGATCAGTGTGACCAGAATGGGAAACATGGTCATTTTTAAGACAGAGTCCTGTTTCACTATTTTCATGGAGATGATTAAAAAAAGCCAGGTGGATATTTCAAGACCCACAGTGACAAGCCCCAGGAGGTAAAAAATCAGCAGCCCTAAAATAATCAAATTTTTAAATGGTTTGCCATGCCCGTCAAGATACCAGGAAGCTTCTTTTAAAGGACGCAGCAGGCGATAGAAAGAAGGCAGGGCCCCTGCAATCATTAACCCAAAAATGATCACAGGGAAAATCAACGGACCTTTGTAAAATGGGTCCGGTCCTGTGGTGTCCACTTGCCAAGGGGAGGAGACCAACATGACAAGAGCAAAACCACCAAGGACTGAACCCAGAAGATCATGGACCCTGCTTGAAGAAAACGGTTGGTTTGACATGTTTTCCTTTTATTGGACCTATTGAATTATGCCAAGATCCTTCATAATACTGCCAAAATTTTTAAGTTCGCTGCCCATCTGCTTTCTGGCCGCATCCGGTCCGGTCGGGTGGGGAATAACCCCTACGTTTTTAATGACTTTCTGAATCTTGGGCATGGCCATCACCTTAAAAAATGTCTCACTGAGTTGGGTGGCGATGTCATCAGATGTTTTGGCAGGAACAAATGCGCCAAACCATATGGAATAGGCATCTCCGTACCCAGCTTCTGCAACGGTCGGAACATCGGGGTACTGTTCGAGGCGTTGCGGCAGCATGCAGGCAAGAATTTTCATTTGGCCGGCCTCAACATAATCTTTAATTCCGGGTGTGGAAAAGGTAATCACATCGGCATCCCCTTTTACAACCAGCAGGGGATTGAGCTTTTTGTATGCGGTCTCTTTCCATTTAAACCCCCCGATTTTCGCAGCATTCATGGCGATCAGGGTCGGCACGGCACCAAGGCCCCAGTGGGCCAGTTTCAAATCATGGGTTTTGCCGTAGTCGGAAAGTTCCTTTAAATTATTATAGGGTGCATCTGCCCTGGCAGCTAAAGTAAATGGGGATGACCATACCAGTCCAAGGGGTTTTAGATCCTCGTTTTTATAAGGGGTTTTACCGCGAAGCACCTGGGTAATCATAGGGCCGATTGAAATTAACCCCATTGTATAGCCGTCCGGGCGGCTGTTTTTTAGTTCATTGGTGGCCAGGACCGCCCCGCCGCCTGGTTTGTTAACCACCTTTACAGGAACTCCCAGTATTTTTGACATTTCTGGCGCCATGGCTGTGGCAACCATGGTGGACGGGTCGTTGCCGGCCGGCCAGGGAATCATTATCTTAATCGGTTTTTTCGGCCAAGCTGCCAGGCCGACTGCTGGAAATACCAGACTGAAAACAAGTCCACATACCATCAAACAGAATACAAACTTTTTCATCGTTAAGATCCTTATATATTGTGTAGTTTGTAAAAATGTTCCACAAAAACGGTGAGGTTTTTATGAAACCCTTTCCTTAAAGCTTTGCAAAAGATCCCGGGTATCGGGAAAATCTTTTACAAAACCGCTTTTTTATTTGTTTTTTTCATCTTCAGTTCAATCATCTTATCCAGCGTGTCAAAATGATCAACCATTGCCTTTTGAGCTCTTTTGCCGTCCCGTTCCCGGATACATTTTAGAAATACCTTATTGTATTCAATATCCTTTTTGGCTGTCTCAAGGTCCGGTGTTTTGGCCAGGACTTCTTGAAACACCTTGACAAGGGCTTCCATCAATGCGCTGATAAAGCTGTTGTGACAGGCATCGGCAATAAGGCGGTGGAAACCAAAGGCCTTTGTTTGATCCGGTTCTTCCCGGATTATGGACTCCTCAACCTCCTGAATACACTTTTCCATTATTTCAAGATCTTGTTCAGTCCGTCTTTGGCAGGCAAGTTTGGCAAGTTCCGGCTCTAGAATCCGCCGGAAGTCGGCAAGCTCTACTGCCGTGATGCCGCCAAAAAGATAGGAGTTTATCACCACATCCACCATTTCTTTAGATCCGGGCTCGGCCACAAAACTGCCGCCGTAAATTCCTCTCTTTTTTAAAATCAGACCTTCGGTTTCCATTTCCCGCAAGGCTTCCCTGGCCGAGACCTTGCTGACATTATATTTCTGGGCAATCTGAGCTTCCGGCGGGAATTTATCCCCGGGTTTGAAACGACCATCTAAAATGGATTGTTTTAAAATTGATTTGATTTGATCTGAGATTCGTTCTTTCCGGATGGTTTTATCTTGTAATTCGTTTTCCATTAATGCCTCAACCGAAATAAAGTTAGTTTTTTAAAAGTTAGTTTTTTTAATTTTAACCATTTCAGACATGAATTTCTTTGTCAAGGATCTTTTTGAAAAAGCGCCCCGGAATAACAGGGCAGGATAATGATGATACCATCATTGCTCACGAGGAAATGAAGCTTAGATTGTGAATTTATTTTTCCTTTGATCGACTTCCATGAGTTGGTGTTTTCAAATATTGTTCATCCATGAGCCGCATCAGTTTAAAATTCTCGGGTTTTTCGACTTTGGGTTTATAATAAACTGAGGTGCGGCTAATTTTAAGCAATTGGCATTACCGAACAATACTAATATCGGAATTTTTTTAATTCAATCATAGTCTTTCTTTGCTTACGGTCTAAAAGTTGAGCTTTCTCGATAAAAAATCGCGTTCTACATTTAATTTGCCAATATATCGATATAGTTCATCTACCTTAGCATCGGTTTGATTATTCTTTTTACGGCCTTTGGCAAAGAGATCTGAGGCACCATCAAGAAGATTACGTTTCCACGTGTTTATCACTGTGGGATTGACTCAGAGCTTAGCACATTGTTCGTTTTTTGGGGACCACCGCACTTTTCTGGCATCCAAGTAACTTATTGAAACAAAAGAAAATGGTAGAGTATAGGAAATTTCCAGTTCCAATCATGCCTTTCCCTTCTTGTAAAAAAAATATATTTACGGATTGACGGAAAAATCTCCTTCAAGTCTGAAACACGCAGCAAAGTGTTCTTCCCCTACATTGATCATTTCAGGCTTGCCTTTTTTGCATTGATCCTTGCAATCCGGGCATCTGAGAGCAAAGCTGCAGCAACCGAGGGTATCATCTGGAGTTGTCGGAACATATCCCTTTATAGGCAGTTCAGGTGTTTGAGCAGTTGGGTCCAGAACTGGAACTGCTGTAATGAGTGCTTTTGTATAGGGGTGTCTCGGATTATTGATGATTTCATCAGTGGGGCCGATTTCCATAATATTGCCAAGATACATGATTGCAATACGGTCACAGATGTATCTTGCCGTTATCAGATCATGGGTAATATAGATAAAGGAAATACCATATTTATCCTTCATTTTTAATAACAGGTTCAGGATACCGATCCTAATTGAAACGTCCAGCATGGAAACGGATTCATCGGCAATCACAAGCTCGGGTTGCAATACGAGAACTCTGCCGATGCTGACCCGTTGAAGCTGGCCACCACTAAGAAGTTTGGGATATTTATTCCAG
>JAAEMC010000699.1 GCA_024225895.1 Desulfobacteraceae bacterium
AACATATGATTTCAAAGATGAAGCCGCCTGAAGATGGCGGTACTCGTATTGGTATTGTTTTTAACGGCTCGCCGCTGTTTACAGGGCAAGCCGGAAATGGTGAAAGCAATATCCGCCAGTGGATTATCGAGAATGACTGGTTAGAAGCTATTATTGCTTTGCCGGATCAGTTGTTTTACAATACCGGCATTTCAACCTATGTCTGGATACTCAATAACCACAAAAGCAAAAAGCGCAGGGGCAGGATACAACTGATTAATGTCACGGGTAAAAAAGATGAAGAGTTAATGGGGACAGGTGAGCGAAGTTTTAACCGCTTCTGGGAAAAAATGCCCCGATCTCTTGGCAACAAGCGCAAATACATACCCGAAAATGGCGAGGAAAAGGGGATCGGTTTTATCACCAAGCTTTATGGCGATTTTGAAGAAAATGAATTTGTCAAAATCCTGCCCAATGAGTTCTTTGGATATTGGCGGGTGACAGTGGAGCAGCCGCAAAAAGATGAAAATGGCAATGTCATCACTGACAAGGGCAGGAAACCCAAACCTGATACCAGCTTGCGGGATTATGAAAATATCCCGTTTTTGAGAAAAGATAAAAATGAAAATCTGATACCCCAGTCCATTAAGGAATATTTTAAGCGGGAAGTCAAACCCCATCTGCCTGATGCCTGGATTGAT
>JAAEMC010000700.1 GCA_024225895.1 Desulfobacteraceae bacterium
AATGTCTGTGTGCAATCAACGATTACTAAAACATTTCAATACCTTGAAAACCATGGGATTTCAAAATACAATGCCATTCTCTGGATGATAAGCTGTGCGGCAAACAGCATACCTGAAATTCGGTATCGTATTAGGCATGATGATGTTGTGGAACATGACCGGGTTGATCCTGCATTCACCCTGTTGACAAAGGATAAAATACTTGCATTTTGTACGGCTGTTTATACCCATGATCTCACACTGTTTTTTTCCAGAGTTGATCAGGGAATTGCACAAACAAAATCAAACCCTACGCTTGAAGACAACCCAGGAGAGGATAACCTGCTCTATGTTTCCTGTGTGCCCTGGATGAATTATACATCTGTCACCCATCCAATGAAGATGGATGCCACAGCCTGCATCCCGAGAATTTCCTGGGGAAAATTCACCCATGATGGTAATAAAGTTACCATGCCTGTCTCTTTGCAGCTTCATCATGGCCTGGCAGATGGGTATCATGCCGGCCTTTTTTTTGAAAAACTGGACTCTCTACTGGAACGGCCAGAGGCCATCGAGTGGCCAGAGTAAACGCAAATCCTGATCCACCTTGATGGTCCTTGATGGTGGCCATGGATGTGCCTTTTTTGTGTGATTCTGGCACGTTATGGAACTTGTTGGTGGATTTGGGCCAAACTTACAGGGTTGACCATTCTGTTAAAATTGATTTTAACAGGGTTATAAATTTTTTTTCCACCTGATTCCCCATTTTCATCACCCCATCGTGGTCGACATGCTGATCAATAATCCCGGTTGCCATATTGGTGATGCATGAAAGTCCCATGATGTTCATTCCACCGTGGGCTGCAACAATCACCTCCGGAGCGGTTGACATGCCGACAGCATTGGCACCTAAGGTATTGATGGCCTTAACTTCGGCAGCGGTTTCATAGCACGGGCCGGTCATATAGTAATAAACCCCTTCTTTGAGTTCGATATTAACTGCCTTGGCACAGGATTTTGCAAGCTGCCTGATCTGGGCTGAATATGGGTCTGACATGTCATTAAAACGAGGACCATATTCATCCATATTAGGGCCTCTTAAAGGGTTTTCCCCATGGAACTTGATGTGATCTTTTATCAACATAAAATCCCCGGGTTTGTATTCAATATCAACACTACCGGCGGCATTTGTGACGATCAGATTTGATATACCCAGACTCAGCATGCACCGTACCGGAAAGGTAACCTGATCCATGGCATATCCTTCATAATAGTGAAACCTGCCCTGTAGAATCATCACAGGAATTTTATCATAGGTCCCGATGACCATTCTTCCTTCATGACCCGCCACCGTTGAAACGTGAAAATGTGGAATTTGTCTAAATCCGATACATACCTTTTGTGACAATTCATCGGCAAAGGAGCCCAACCCTGAACCAAGGATAATACCAAATTGAGGTTTCACCTCTATTTTTGAGGAAATAAACCGGGCTGCTTCTTTTATCTGGTCCAACGTCATGCGCTTTCACCTTTGTCAAATATTTTTCCAATTGCACCGGGCGGTGTTGTCTTTCCTACCACACCAACAAGCACAACTATGGTCAGAACATAGGGCAATATAGCCAGTATATCTCCGGGTACGGGAACGCCTTTGGCGCCTAAAAAGATTTCTACCCCCTTGGCACCCCCAAACAACAGACAGGCAACAAGAGCGCCTTGTGGTTTCCATTTCCCGAAAATCATTGCAGCAAGTGCAATAAACCCATGGCCTGAGATGAGCGTGTTGGAGAATCTGGAAACAACGGCAATACTCATGGCAGCCCCGCCAAGCCCTGCAAAGACACCAGACATAATCACTGCGCCGTATCTGATCTTCACAACGCTGATACCCAAAGTATTTGCAGCTTCCGGGTTTTCGCCGACAGCTCTGACCCGCATGCCGATTTTAGTCTTATATAAAATAAACCAAATTAGAAATACCATCAAAAAAGCAATATAGACCGTGGCAAACCGATTGAAAACAAGGTCCATAAAGCCTGAGGACGCAAACATTTTCCCTTCACCAAACAAAAAATTTAAAGGCAGGGGCATTTTATTGGGAATGGTCAATGTCTGGGTGGCGCCATCAAACAGCATTCGACTGATAAACAGAGCAGCGCCGGTCCCCATAAAATTAATGGCAATACCGGAAACAATCTGCTCTGCTGCAAAGGAAACACAGGCAATGGCATGGAGAAGGGCTAGAAGTCCACCTGCGATTGCCGCACAGGCAAATCCAATCCATGGATCCTGGGAAAAATATGCACCGGCCGCACCAGCAAACGCCCCAAAACACATCATGCCTTCAAGGCCGATATTCACCACTCCGGATCGTTCTGTAATAACACCGCCCAATGATGTAAAAATCAATGGCGTGGAATACATTAAAGTGGTTCCGATAATAAACCCGATATCTTTAATCAATGCTTCCATCATTTACCCTTTTTAAAGCTGAAAATTAATTTAATCAATTTGGGCATGGCAACAAATAAAATGATTGTTCCAACCATGATATTGATCACCTCGGTGGGTGCATCTATTGCATCCTGAATTTTTGATCCCCCATATTTTAAAGAACCAAACAAAAAGCCGGCCAGAACCGACCCTATTCCGGTATTGTTACCAATCAGCGAAACAGCGATACCATCAAATCCATAGCCTTCCATGGTTGCGAGTTTTGCAATACGATGACTGACCCCCATGATCTGCAATGCACCTGCCGTACCAGCTAAGCCGCCAGCGATACACATGGATGTCACGATGCTTCTATTCACATTAATACCACCATATTCAGCGGCATTGGGATTATATCCAACAGCCCTTAGCTGATAACCAAGCGTGGTTTTGTTTAAGGTATACCACATTAAAAATGCCAAAAGAAAAGCCGCAAGAATGCCCAAGTTAACAGGAGATTTTAAAATGTCGCCTAAAACTTTATGTGATCGTATAAAATCAATACCTGCTTCTGTAATTTTCCATTGGCCGAACAGATCAATTCGTGCGGTTTCCTGTATGGCAAAAGATTTCCCAGTGCCTTGTTTACCAAAAGATTTCAATGTTACAGCCCAGTTTGATAAGTACAGGGCGGTCCAGTTCAGCATGATGGTGGAAATAACTTCATGCACACCAAACTTTGCTTTTATAAACCCTGCAAGACCTCCCCAGGCGGCAGCAGCAAGGGCTGCCAGGAAAATACAGACAATGATATGCAGCACCATGGGAAGATGAAAATAATATCCTGCCATGGCCGCTACCATGGCGCCGACAATATACTGGCCTTCCGCCCCGATGTTAAACAATCCGGTTCTCATGGCAAATGCCACGGACAGTCCTGTGATAATAAGGGGTGTTGAATAGATCACCACATAAGACATATATTTGGGTTTTGAAAAAATGCCCTTTAAAATGGCAAAATATCCTTCAACAGGGTTGAATCCTGCTATCAAAAGGACAATCGCACCAACCATGAATCCCAAAAATACAGAAATAAGGGTCACACCGAGTGATCCGCTTAAAAGGAAATCTTTTATTCCCCGAATGTTAAACCGCTTTTTTAATCGGGCATCTTTTTTCATTCGGTGCCTCCTGCCATCATCAATCCTATCTGTTTTTCATCAGCATCCTGTGCATCCACAATACCGACTATTTTACCTTCAAAAATGACAGCAATCCGATCGGATACATTGATCACCTCATCCAGTTCAAATGAAACCAGTAAAACCGCTTTTCCCTGGTTCCGTTGATTTATCAATGCCTCATGAACATATTCTATGGCCCCGACATCCAATCCCCTTGTGGGCTGTGCAGCAATCAATATTTCAGGTTCATTGCTCACCTCTCTAGCAATGATCATCTTCTGCTGATTCCCGCCAGAAAGGGCTTTTGCCGGTATTTCTGATTCTTCAGGGCGGATATCAAACTTATGGATTAAATCTTTGGCATTGCTGTATATCCGTTCCTTTATCAGTGTGAACCATTTTGAAAAAGCAGGCTTAAAATAGGTTTCTAAAATAAGATTTTCAGCGATGTCAAATTCAAAAATAAGTCCTCTTTTTTGTCTGTCTTCCGGGATATGACTGATTTTGTGTTTATTAATAATTTTTCCGGGAGATAAATTGGTTATATTTTTCCCCTGAACACTCACTGTCCCACTTTTAACCTTGCGCAAGCCGGTAACAGCTTCAATCAATTCTTTCTGACCATTACCATCAATACCGGCAATGCCTAATATTTCACCTTTGTGCAGCTCAAGACTCAGGTTATTGACAACGGGAAGACCTCTGGCGTCCTGAACCACAAGGTTTTTTATTTCAAGCGCTTTGTCACCCCGGAGCTGTTTTTCTTTGGCCACCTTGAATATGACATCCCGGCCAACCATTTTAGAAGCAAGATCCTCTTCGGTTACCTTTGCAACCTCAACGGTATCTATGTGTTTGCCCCTTCTGATAATTGTACAGAAATCAGCCATCTGTTTTATTTCTTTGAGCTTATGGGTAATAATGATGATGGATTTGCCTTCCCTGGTCAGATTTTGGATAATCTGGGCAAGCTCCTGGATTTCCTGGGGGGTCAGTACGGCTGTCGGTTCATCAAGGATAAGAATCTGGGCCCCCCGGTAAAGGGCCTTTAAAATTTCCACCCGCTGCTGGCTTCCAACAGAAAGATCCTGCACCAATGCATTTGGATCTACGGTTAAACCATACCGTTTAGAAAGTTCGGCAACCTGTTTTTCTGCCTTTTTTAAATCAATAATGCCCATGGATTTTGTGGTTTCATTTCCAAGGATAATATTTTGGGTCACAGTGAACGGCTCTACTAACATGAAATGCTGGTGCACCATACCGATGCCGTTTTTTATGGCAACATTGGGATCCTTTATATTCAAAAGATTGCCATTAATCTTAACACTGCCGGAAGTTGGTTTGTATAACCCGTACAGCACATTCATCAAGGTTGTCTTTCCCGCCCCGTTTTCTCCGAGCAATGCATGGACCTCACCTTTGTGAACTATAAGGTTGATTTTATCATTGGCAGTAAAATCACCAAATTTTTTGACCATATCGGTCATTTCAACAGCTTTATGAAAAAAATCTATGGTTTCCAAACACTTAACTCCCCCAAATAATGTTGTGGGATCGGAATAGCCCCAACCCCACAGCGGGTGTCGACTCAGGGCTAACGCATCCAAATCTTTGAGCCTAATAATCCCAAATACTTATGTTTTCAAGGTAAACGCAACTAACGTCTTTTTTTGCATACATATTCAGTAAATTAAAAATATTAAAACTCATGATAGGGTTACATGCGTTTACCCTGGGTATTGATTATTTTATAAATGACATATAGGCATCATTTGTTGAAGGAACAACAATTTCACCAGCCTTGATCTTTCCGATTAAACCATCTACTTCATCAAGAATGGATTTAGGAACATGCTTGCTGGAGGTCGGCGCAATGCCAACACCATTATTTGATAAGTTATAAACCACAGTTTCGCCGCCCTTAAACTCGCCTTTGACCATTGTGTTGCTCATGTGATAAATTGCAATATCAACCCGTTTCATGGCAGATGTGAGAACATTGTCAGGGGCCAGAAAATTTTGATCTTTATCCACACCAATCGCCCATTTACCTTTTTCTTTCGCGGCTTCAATCACACCATCACCAACACCACCGGAAGCATGGAATACAATATCTGCGCCCTGCTGGTACATATTATTGGCAATGGCTTTTCCTTTTGCCGCATCGGTGAATGATTCCGCATACTGGCGAAGTATCTCGCATTTTGGATTGGCAAGTTTAACACCAGCCATGAATCCATATTCAAATCTTTCAATCAAAGGAAATTTAATACCGCCGACAAATCCAACCTTATTGGTTTTTGTCATTCTACCGGCAATGTATCCAACTAAAAAAGAGGGTTGTTCTTCCTGGAAAACAGCACATCCTACATTTTTTGGGGTTTCCGGGCCATAGGAAAAGTCGATAATTGCATAGTTTTGATCCGGATTAATCATGGCAGTTGATTTTATGGCATCGCCCATTAAAAAACCAATCCCCCAGATTAGATCAAATTCAGCATCGGTCAATGTTTCCATATTGGGTGCATAATCTGCATCTTGTCTTGATTCTTTATAGGCAATTTTAATACCTAATTCTTTTTTTGCTCTTTTTAGCCCTTCCCAGGCAGACTGGTTAAAAGACTGATCATTCACTCCGCCAACATCTGTTACCATGGCTACCTTGAATTTTTTGGCCGTGGCCGTACCAACCAATGCAAAAACAGAACAAAAGATAACAGCCAACCCAAAAACAAATAATTTTTTCATCTAATCTCTCCTTTTCATTTTAGGAATCGTTACAAAATAACTTGATCATAATTGTTTTATAAAAAAGATTTTCCATGGACCATTGCCGGAACGCCAAAATAGGACG
>JAAEMC010000701.1 GCA_024225895.1 Desulfobacteraceae bacterium
AGTCACATACCCCAAAGTCTTTTTGTCACCAACTAAAATATTTGAATGTGCCGGGAATGTAGCCAGTAATTATTTTGTCTTTCCCAACGGCAGGGTCTACCAGTGTCCTATTTGTGAAGATTTCCCCCTTCACAGTTATGAAATAATCAATGATGAACTAAAAAAGACCCCTCCGATAAATGAAAAAAATTTATTCGAACTTGAGATAGCAGAAGGATGTGTGATGAATAAGCTGGTCCAGCCAAAGAACTTGGCCTATAACGATGATGGAACCCCTGCCCACAAAATTGCCTGCTGTCTTTTAAAAGAAGAAATTTTATGAAAATTACAAATTATATAAAAACCCTGTATACCCCCTTTACAACCGCCCATTGGGGTGATAGATCAAAAAAAGCTTCAAGGCCTGAAGTATTATGTTTTTTCCGGATCTTTCTTTATAAGGGTTAAAAGGACGTCAACATTGTTCCAAGTTATCAAAGATGCTCTAGAGTTTTATTGGTTTAATTTTGCGCTGATATGTGCCGTGTTTCTGCCGATCTACATTCTGGAACTGTGTGCAAATGTTTATTTAAAAGAATTTGTTATAACAGGCAGTACAAACCATTTGGTTGATCTTCTTCCCTTTATCATAGCCTTTATCTCGTCTGCTATTTATGGGGCAGGACTGATTGTTCTGTTTAACAGTAAATTGAACCGGCAAAATCTAACGCCAGGTCAATGCATTTATAGCGGATTAATGCTTTTCCACATGTTTGTAACCATGAAATTTATTATTATGGTGCTTTCATTTTTCGGCTTTCTGTTGTTTATCATTCCCGGAATCTTTGTTGCCATCCGGCTCTCTTTGGCGCAATTCTACCTGGTTTTAACAAATATCCCGCCCATAAAAGCCTTGGAAAAATCGTTTTATGCAACTAAGGGATACACCATGGCCATTTTTAACTGCTTGATGGTCTCTGCCATTCCCATGCTGGTAGTTTCTTTCTTTTTTATCAATACCTATCTTTTCAAAATCCAACCAGACCAAGAACCTTCTTTAATCATCTCTATAGCTATGGATGTTTTTCTGCAGTTTTATGCAATTTTCTTTTCAATCCTTCTCTTTAGAATTTTTTGTCTGCTGAACAGTGGAGCCCCTTTGCGAAAAGGGACTTTTGAACCAGAAGATCGCTGATAAAAATCCATCAATGAATTAAAGGTTTTAAAATGAATCCCTTTGATATCGTTAAAAATTTTAAAATCCGCTACAAGCTTTTATTTATTTATTCGGCCACATTTGTGGTGATCGTCTGCCTGGCCAGTATGATCATCTATTCCATTGTTAAAACAACGGTTGAAGAGAACATTGAAAGCGAGTTGAAAAACGCCACCGCTCTTATTTTAAACAATGTAAAAACAGCGGTATCAGTATCCATTAAGAACCATTTACGGGCGACTGCCGAAAAAAATTATGAGATCATTCAACGCCTCTATGATCTTTACCAGAATGGGGAACTATCCCTTGAAGAAGCCAAGGCAAGAGCTGCAGATATCATCTTATGCCAAAAAATAGGCAAAACCGGCTATATCTGTATCCTGGACGGCAATGGAAAAGTTCTCAAACACCCGAAGAAACCCTTGGAAGGGCTGGATATCTCCGACCATAAGTTTGTTCAGGAGATGATTACAAAAAAAAACGGATACATTGAGTATTACTGGAAAAACCCGGAAGATCCATTGCCCAGGCCAAAAGCATTGTATATCAATTACTTTGAGCCCTGGGACTGGTTGATCACTGTCTCATCCTACCGCAAGGAATTCCAAAAACTGGTCAACATCAATGATTTCAAAGAGAGCATTTTAAGCCTTACCTTTGGCAAAACCGGGTATGCCTATGTCATGGATACCAGGGGGAATGTCATTATCCATCCGGAAAACGAAGGGATCAATGTCCTCACTAAAAAGGGTATGCCCAGGCGCTTTTATAAAGAGATGCTCCAAAAAAAGAATGGCAAAATCATCTACTCCTGGAGAAATCCCAATGAAGCAGTATTTCGCAAAAAACTGGTCTTTTTCAATTATATACCTGAATATGACTGGATCGTAGCATCTTCCAGCTATCTGAATGAAATCTATGCCCCGCTGAACTCCATTAAATATTTTATAATCATCATTGGATTTGCCTCTCTGGTTATCTTTATTCCCATTACATTTTTGCTTTCCTCCACTATTACCAATCCGCTTCGACAATTAATGGGCAGCTTTAACCAGGACATTGTCGGCACCTTTTCCAATCGCCTTGTCCACATGAATTCCCATGATGAAGTGGGGCAGCTGACCTTTTACTACAATTCTTTTATGGACAAGCTGGAAAAATATAACAAAGAGTTGAAAGCCGAGATCCAGGAAAGAAAAATGGCCCAGGAGGCTTTAAAACTCAGTGAAGAAAAATACCGCTCGGTTATGGAGGCCACCCCGGATCCTATTATCGTCTATGATATGGACGGCAAGGTCACCTATATGAATCCCGCTTTTACCAAAGTATTTGGCTGGACATTGGATGACTCCTACGGAAAAAAAATGGATCATTTTGTCCCGTCTGAGCACTGGAAAGAGACCATGAAAGGCATTGGCATGATTCTAAAAGGTGAAATCCTGCCCAGGACAGAAACCAAGAGACGGTCCAAATCCGGAAAGCTTATTGATGTCAGTACCCGGGGTTCGGTCTACCGGAACAAATACGGCAAACCTGTGGGCAGCGTCATTACCCACAGAGATGTCTCTGAAGTCAAGCACCTGGAAAAGGTCATCATGGAATTGGGGGAAAAAGAACGGCAAAAAATCGGCAATGATCTGCATGATGATTTGTGTCCCCACCTGATCGGTATAGAAGGATTGACAAAGGTCTTGAAGAAAAAAGTTTTCAAAGATCCCCGGAATGCGGCCCGCCTGGGCGATCAAATCACCGGACTGATCAAGGAAGCCATTTCTAAAACCAGAAGACTGGCAAGGGGGCTTTGCCCGGTTTACTTCAGCCATGGTCTTGAATCCTCTTTACGAGATATTGTCTCCAATACCCAGGTGATTCACCAGGTCAATTGTTCCCTGGATTTTCCGAATAAAATCCATATAGAAAATGATATGGTAGTCATCAATCTGTACCATATTACCCAGGAAGCCGTTCAAAACTCTGTTCGCCACGGAAAGGCCGAAGGTATAAGTATTTCACTAAAATCTTGGGATGATAATTGGCTCCTTAGAATCAAGGATAACGGTGAAGGTATGGACCAGACAATCAAAACCGAAGGTATGGGACTCCGGGTGATGAACTATCGTGCAAAGCTCATTGGTGCCTCTTTTACCATCAAATCCCAAAAAGGATTTGGAACAACAATATCCCTCACATTACCGTCAACAATGTTATCCTGAAAAGGATGCAGGGTAAACGCACCTGAACTTAGCATGATTTTATATCTTTTATTTACAAACACCGTAAAACATTTGGAACAAATGCTTTATGGCTCTTACGTAAAACATTTGGAACAAATGCTTTATGGCTCTTACGTAAAACATTTGGAACAAATGCTTTATGGCTCTTAC
>JAAEMC010000702.1 GCA_024225895.1 Desulfobacteraceae bacterium
ATGGCCAGGGCAATGATGGCTACCGTCAGCGTTCTTGCGAAATTATTCATTTTATTCACCCTTATTGGAAAATCTGTTTTGTAAATTCATGGGGGATTTGCCGGTATCCATGTTCAAAAACGGCAACACATTTTTCTGCTCTGAATCAATAATGTATTTAGCACCTATCTTAGGAAAGATATCCAGCATGGCTTCAAGATACATTCTTTTTATGGTAACATTCTTTGCCTTGGCATATTCCTCGTACACGGCTTTAAATTTGAATGCATCACCCTGTGCACGGTTGATACGGTCAATGGCATACCCTTCCGCATCCTTGACCAGCCTTTTTGCTTCACCCCTTGCCAGGGGAACTGCTTTGTTATATTCTTCCCTGGCCTTGTAAATGGTCTGTTCTTTTTCCTGAATAGCCTGGTTTACCTCATTGAATGAGGATTGAACAGGACCGGGAACATTGGTCTTTTTCATTTCTATGGTGACAATGCTGATTCCGGATTGAGCCTGATCCATCTCCTTTTGGAGCCTTTCTTTGGCAGCACCGGCGATTTCTTCACGTTTGGTGATCACCTCATTGATACTTCTATCACCAACCACGGTCCTCATAGTAGCCTCAGACATATCCCTTAAAATTGCCCGGACATCTTTTACTTTAAAAAGATAATTTTTAGGATCGGAAATCCTATACTGGACAATCCAGGGAACAACAGCAACGTTAAGATCTCCTGTCAGCATGAGGGCGGTTTCCTGCTGGGTATTATCATTGGAAAAACGGTAGTTACTCTGGCCCTTTACAGTTCTGAATCCAAACTCTTCCTTGTAAACAAATTTCACTTTTACCTTGGTGATTTTTTCAATGCCGGAGGGAAATTTAAAATTCAAGCCCGGTTGGGCAATCCTGTCGTATTTGCCAAACCGTTGAATTACTCCCACTTCATCAAGTTTCACCGTAAAAATGATGGAAGATCCAAAATATAAAATTAATATAATGGCCACCACCAAAAAAATTCCCGGGAACTTAAATCCCTTGAACTTATTCACAATATCATCCATTTGAGGCGGTTTTGGTACCCGGCCGCCACCATCTTGTTTTTTCTCGTATTTTTGCTGATTTTCTCTAAGCTTTTCCCAATCCCAATTCATAGATACACTGTCCTATTGTTTATTGTCTTTTAAAAGTTAGAATCTTC
>JAAEMC010000703.1 GCA_024225895.1 Desulfobacteraceae bacterium
ATTAGCAGTAACCTGGTAAAATACAAATCCAATGACTGATTATCTTCCCATAAAAAAATCCCAGATCCCTCTTTGTATAAATGTTCCCTTATTCTTCAAAACCGCGGATGATGAATTTAAACTCTACAAAAAAAGAGGGGAAGGAATATCCTTTGAACGTTTGATGTCATCCAAACACCCGGATTTATATATTAAACAGCAAGATAAGGATACAGCCATCATCGAAATCTTAAGCGGCCTAAACAAAAGCCTGGCCCAAAGCATTTTCTCCCAGGGACTGGACCATGTGAAAGCCGTCCTTGCACAAATCGTTGAGGAAGCACTAACCCATGACCAGGCCAAGGCAATGGAGGTATTACCCCTTACTGTCGATATTCTTTTTGAAGGGTATTCAAATAATTTCGGGGTAATGGATTCGCTTACCAAAATTGCCAGTAATTCGCGAGTCACAGTGACTCACACAATCAACGTTTTGACATTTACGATTGCCTATTGTTTTTATAACGGCCTGTCCGAAAAAGAGACCAAGAACCTGGCGCTTTGCGCTTTACTCCATGATATCGGCAGTTCAGAGCTTCCACCTGATTTACTGGAAACCGATAAAAAGCTGACAGAATCGGAATTTAAGGAATATACCACCCATACAGCCATTGGACATGATTTGATTATTTTGAACACAGAGTTTGATGTTTCTGTGGCATCAGTGGCATTGGAACACCATGAGCGTATTGACGGCAGCGGATATCCCAACGGCCTGAGCAAGCTTTCCTTTGAAACCCAGCTCATTGGGATGATTGACTGTTATGAACCATTGACCTTTCGTGAAAAAATATTTCGAAAAGCCAAAAAACCCTTTGATTCCCTTCAAATTATTAAAAATGAGGTAATAGAAGGCA
>JAAEMC010000704.1 GCA_024225895.1 Desulfobacteraceae bacterium
AATGAAAATGGTTGAGAATAAAAGTTACGAAACAAACTACACAATTGAAGAGCCCGGTACAATTAAAACAGATGTACTGGATCCTATCGAATATGGGTACAAATCCAAACGAAGTATTGATATTACCATTAAACACCCTGAGTATACATCTGTATGCCCAATGACCGGATTGCCGGATAACGGCTGTATTACTATTAAATACAGGCCTTGTGACAAGATTATAGAGTTGAAATCTTTGAAATATTACCTGTTGCAATACAGAAATGTGGGCATGTTTTATGAACATGTGGTTAATAAAATACTGGATGATCTTGTAGACAAGCTGAAACCATTAAAAATGGAAGTGACAGGGGAATTTACCCCACGAGGCGGTATCAGTTCCATAGCAACAGCCGAGTATGAGCGAAAAAATGAATAGGAATTTTCGCCGTAATGCCGGAAATTATCGTCATTCGGCATTAAACGGCTGCTTTAGCGAATTTTCAAAGGCCTGGATTAATGTCAATGCCTGGCTTTTGGATGTAACGCCTGAAAGTTTTCTTCTGAAAACACTGCATCCGGGCATTCCTTTTACAAACCATGACAGCCTTCCCCTAAGCATTTTGCAGGCGAACGGCTCGCCAAAATAATCAATATACATCTCTACCAGACGTTCCATTGCTATGAATATTTCCTGGGTGGTCGGCGCCTGATAAGTTCCTTTTTCAAGAAATTCTTCAATTTTTGAGAGCAAAAAGGGGTTACCAAGGGCCGCCCTTCCAACCATTACAGCATCACAATTGGTTAGGGTTATCATTTTTTTTGCATCTTCAACACAGTGGATGTCCCCATTACCGATTACGGGGATGGAAATTCGGGTTTTTAATTTTTCAATGATGGACCAGTCTGATTTTCCCCTAAATGCTTGGCTGGCTGTCCTGGGATGAAGGATTATGGCATCAACACCTGATTTTTCAGCGATCTGAGCGATTTGAAATGCCTGTTCCCCGCTCTTATCCCATCCGGAACGAATTTTAATGGTCAACGGCAGATCAATGGCATCCCTGACAGCTAAAAGAATATCCCTGGTATTTGTTGGATCATTCATCAATGCAACACCAGCCCCGGTCTTTATCACTTTTTTAACACTGCATCCAAAATTAATATCAATGATATCGGCAACCCCTGAATCCTGTACAAAACGTGCGCCTTTTGCCATTGCCTTTGGATCGGATCCAAAAAGCTGCACAGAAAGAGGCCTTTCCTTTTCTTTTGAATTCATAAGCTGCAGGGTTTTTTCAGAATT
>JAAEMC010000705.1 GCA_024225895.1 Desulfobacteraceae bacterium
CACTTTAAAGAAAAAAATTCATTCTTTTTAAATGCCCAAAAAGAATATGAAAGAAACCAGGAAAGATACCAGCTATTAAAGTGGGCCCAGAAAAGCTTTAGCAATTTCAGGGTGGTCCCGCCGGGATCCGGTATCTGCCACCAGGTCAACCTGGAATATCTGGCACCGGTTGTGGCTGTAAAACAGACCCAACAAGGACTTGAGGCATACCCTGACACTTTGGTGGGCACTGACTCACATACCACCATGATCAATGCATTGGGTGTTTTAGGGTGGGGTGTGGGCGGTATTGAAGCCGAAGCAGTCATGCTAGGAGAACCTTATTACATGAATCTGCCTCAGATTGTTGGGGTTAATTTAATCGGCAAACCAGGCAAGCATATAACATCTTCTGACATCGCCCTTTATGTCACACATATGTTACGGCAGGAAAATGTGGTTGAAAAAATAGTCGAATATACTGGAGAAGGAATTAAAAATCTTACATTGACCGACAGAGCCACTATTTCCAACATGTCCCCGGAATACGGGGCCACTGCAGGTTTCTTCCCTGTGGATGAGCAGACCCTGGCATATCTGCGTAAAACAAACCGGTCTCAGACAGCCGCCCTTGTAGAAGAGTATTGCAGGATGTGCGGTTTTTTCAACACCTATGATCAGGATATTACATTCTCTAAAAAAATCGATGTGGATCTATCCAAAATCAAAACAACCATAGCCGGTCCCAAACGCCCTCAGGACCGCATCATTCTTTCAAGCGCCAAAGAAAAAATAAATGATATCTATCAATTGGAAACCCGCGAACCTGTCACAATAAAAAAAGAGAATAAAAAAGAAGTGCTGACCAATGGTTCCGTCATTATAGCCGCCATCACATCCTGTACAAACACCTCCAACCCTTACACCATGATCGGAGCGGGTCTTGTGGCCCAAAAAGCTGTAGAAAAAGGTTTATCGATTCCCTGGTACGTAAAAACCAGTCTTTCACCCGGCTCAAGGGTTGTGCTGGATTATCTTAAAGGATCAGGGCTGATGGATTCTTTTGAAGCATTGGGATTTAACAATACCGGTTTCGGCTGCATGACCTGCATCGGGAACAGCGGCCCCCTGGATCCTGAAATAGAAGAGGCAATAGATCAGAATAATCTGGATGTGATGTCTGTTTTATCCGGCAACCGGAATTTTGAGGCCAGAATCCATCAAAAAATAGTTGGGAATTTTTTAATGTCCCCCATCCTGGTAATTATTTATGCCATTGCCGGCAGAATGGATATTGATCTTTACACAGACCCCCTCGGATCAGACCCTGACGGCAATCCTGTTTTTATGAAAGACATATGGCCCGATTCAGAACAGATCAACACCTTTGTTGAAACCTATGTCAGTGAAGAATACTTTAAAAACCAGTATACCGGGATATTCAACGGTGATAAACTCTGGCAGGATCTTGCGGTGGAAGAAAGCACCACCTTTCATTTCCATCCGGAATCAACCTATATCCGAAACCCGCCTTTTTTCAAAGATTTCTCCATTAATGAACCCGAACCGGTAAAAATAAAAGAAGCAAGAGCGCTTCTGATTCTTGCGGATTCAGTCACCACAGACCATATTTCTCCGGCAGGCGCCATCCCAGATGATTATCCTGCCGGACAATATCTCATTGCCAATCAGGTTAAACCTTTGGACTTCAATTCCTACGGATCACGCCGCGGCAACCATGAGGTTATGATGAGGGGAACATTTGCAAATATCCGAATCCAGAACACTCTGGCTTCTGAAACCGGCGGCTGGACAAAAAAATTCCCGGAAAATGAAGAAGCTTACGTATTTGATGCTGCCCAAAAATACCAAAAAGAGAATA
>JAAEMC010000706.1 GCA_024225895.1 Desulfobacteraceae bacterium
ATCTTTATACCTCAGTGCAAAAAGAAAAAATCACGCCGGTTGCAACAATGAAAACCGCTAATAAGCTTTTAGGCATCATCATCCCTAAAATTGCACAAGTGCAGGGCACATTACCCTCTGGGACTTTTGATCAAAAAAATGGCATGGTCACAGCAAAACCAAGCTCTATTTTAAGGCACGCCGCCGGCAAACAAAAAGAAAAAATCTCAGATGTCTGCCACTGGATACTATGTTGGCTGTTATTGATTTCAGGAATTATTTCGATTGGCTATTTGTTACATCATTCACCATATATACTTGTTATAACCGGATTAATTTTTCTTATAACCTTTTTAATGAGTTTGGTGGCTGTGGTAAGACAGATAGGAAGTACGCTTGACTTGCGTATTAAAATTATTTCCATTACCGCCCTGGCATGCTCAATTCTCTATAGTGCCGCAGGATATGCAGAGTACTTCTTTTTTATTATTAAGGATGTGGGGAAATGGAGCAAAATCGCCCATAACCAATGGGAAACTCTTAAATTTTTTGCCCAGATCAATCCCTTTGATTATCCCATAATTCTCAGTCTGGATATTTTTTTTATTGTCACTTTTTTTATCCTGGGTCTGGCAGGAATGGGCTTTCTTTGGAAGCAGGAAAAATAGATGCCTGATCTTTCAAGACAGAGATGTTTTAACCATGCCCAAAGGGAGGCTGCAGCCGTCTGCCTTGAATGCCACAGATTTTTTTGCAGGGAATGTGTAACTGAGCATGAGGGCAGGGTATTATGCGTTAGCTGCCTTTCAAACCAAAAAGACCTTGGGAAAAAACAAAAAGGTTCTTTTTCTGTTTTCAGGCTCTGTCTTTTTTTGGGTTCTGTCTTCTTATTGTGGTTCTTTTTTTATTCTCTGGGCCAATTGCTTTTAAGACTGCCTGTTTCATTTCACGAGGGCACCTTGTGGAAGGATCTATGGCAGGTGTTATGACAAAAAACACAAAAGAAGATACCAGTGCCATCCAAATCCTGGAAGAGGCATTCCATTTGCTAAAAACAATTCCTGTGGAAACCTATATCCCTTATTATTTTGGAACCATGCCGTTTCTGGTTGGTCTGCTCTATTTTTGGAATGACATGAGCAAAAATGCCTTTGCACATGAATACTGCCTGACAGCATCCTTGGGCCTTGCCCTGTTATTTATCTGGATGAAAACATGGCAATCTGTTTTTTCCATAAAACTATATGAGGCCGTTAGCCGGCATAAGATCCATTCCCGGTCATTTGCTGGTGTATTAAAGATGGTGCTGACACAAACTGTCATCCACTCTTCTTCGATTATTGTTCTGCCCGCAGCATTGATTATAACTATCCCTTTTGCCTGGACCTTTGCTGTATATCAAATGGCTCTGGTCCACGATTTCTCAATGGGCACAGATATCCAAACGCCTGTTAAGACGAACTTTCAGGCAGCAAGGCATTTCACTTTATTAAACCATTTTGTCATCTTTATTCTGTTTATATTCGGATTGTTTGTCTTTCTTAATATCGGAATTACCATCTACTTGATGCCCTTTCTTGCAAAATCCCTGTTCGGGCTTGACTCACTGGTTACCATGGGCGGATTCAATATTTTTAATTCCACATTTATCCTGTCTGTTATCTGCCTGACCCACCTTTGTGTTGACCCTTTGGTAAAAGCTGTTTTTGTTCTCCAAAAATTTTATTACCAATCCGGCAAAACAGGGGAGGATCTGATTGCTGGCCTAAGCACCATCAAGGCACTATCAAAAAAAGCAGCCGTATTGCTGGTATTGGCAACATGCTTATTTTTGCCGGAACAAGGCCTGGCAGCAGAAAGCAGCAAGCCTGTTTTGAAAAAAAAGGCCATGACCATTGATGCAAAGAACCTTGAAAAGTCCATCAGCCATGTCATGGGCCAAAGGGAATATACCTGGCGAATGCCAAGAGAAGAAATTCAAAAGAAAAATGATAAAAATGGATTTATTTACGCAGTTTTAAAATGGAGCGTCTCCTGGATCAAAAAAATATACAAATCCATTGAGTCATGGGCAGAAGGATTTTTTAAATGGATTGAAAAAATATTTCCAAAAGACTCCAAACCTGAAAAACCCAAAGAATCCAAAAGCTTTATTAAACCAACACACCTGGCAGCCGGGCTGATTGTGCTGACGGCAATCTTATTTGTCATCATCATTTTGCATATCCGTAAATTTAAACAAAAAAAAGTATTGGAAACCAAAGACGGCCCTAAGGCAATCCCGGATATTTCCAACGAAAACACCCTTGCAGATGAACTGTCTTCCGACAAATGGGACCAGCTTGCATCAGACCTGCTTGAAAAGGGGGAGCTAAGACTTGCATTGCGGGCGCTTTTTTTAGGAACCCTTGCCTTTCTCTCAGATGAAAAACTGATTACGATTGCACGATATAAATCCAACAGCGAATATAAACTGGAGCTTCACAGAAGGGCCCATACAAAACAGAATCTGTTACATGATTTTATTGAGACCGTGAAAACCATTGACAGAGTTTGGTATGGGATGCATGGGGTAAACAGGCAGCTATTTGATGAATTTGCCGGGATACAGAAAAGGATTATCAGTTTTGCAAAATAGAAAAGCCTTTATATTATTTTTTTTCATCATCATCGGCTTGTTCTGTTTTTTTATGGCAAACCTTTTCATTTTAAGGTTCAAAACAGGAGATATGTATCCAGCCTATTCATCCTTAAGATCAGATCCTCTCGGGGCCAAAGCATTGTTTGACGCCTTTGCCAACCTTGATTCAGTGGGGGTGCAAAAAAATTACAACCCTGTTGACCAATTAAAAAAATTAGAAGAATCCTGCCTCATCTTTTTAGGCGTCAACGCCGGAAAAGCTCATTATATTACAAAAAAAGAACATGAACAGATTATGGGACTGCTCGAATCAGGATGCCGTCTGGTTATAGCCTTGACCCCTGCTAATCTAAAATCCTTTGACAAGCCTTCCAAAAACAAAAAGCCAAGACAGGATCAAGAAAAACAAGACCGTTTAAAAGTAAAAAAAATAGATCTGTTTGAAAAACTTAACATTACAATGCAGTACCACAAAACCCGGAAAAACAATTTGTTTGCATACCCTTTTGGGCAACAAAAAACAGATGTTTTTTTTACGCCCGTCTTATGGCCCCTTGCCTTATGGTTTCAGACAGATTCTAAAGACTGGAACACGATCTTTCACATTGATGACAAGCCGGTTGTTATTGAAAAAAAATATGGGAAAGGCAGTCTTGTTCTTCTTGCCGATTCCTATATTTTCAGTAATGAATCCTTGAAAAAAGATAAGAACAGTCCGCTTTTTGCCTGGCTTGTCAAAGACCGGTCCAGGATCGTTTTTGATGAATTTCACTTTGGAATACAAAAACGGCCCGGGATTTCAACTCTTATAAAAAAATACAATCTTTACGGTCCTGTAATGCTTTTTGCGATTTTTATCCTGCTCTTTATCTGGAAAAACTCGTCCGGCCTTGTCCCGCCTAATGAGCAAAATGAAATCACGGATCTGATCGGAACAAATCAAGAACAGGGACAGGAATTAGAAAAGGACAATATCTCAGGATTAGCCAATCTTTTAAAACAGAATATTGCCAGATCCAATCTCATCAATGAATGTAAAAAAGCCTGGAAAGATTCTTTTGTCCTGCCCAATGAGGCATCTCAAAAGTATTTAAAACTTTATGAAGAAATGGAGGCCACTGGCCGAAACTCAAAAATGAAATCCGGTGTGGTTGATGAATATATCCGGATATGCAACATTTTGTCAAAAGGGAAAAACCAATGAATGCAGACATCAATACGCTAAAGCAAATAGTTATCCGTACAAAAGAACAGGTCTCAAAAGTGATTATTGGCCAGGATCATGTTATTGATATGGCATTAATCGCTATTTTCACCGGGAACCATGCGCTTGTGGAAGGCGTACCCGGCGTTGCCAAGACTTTGCTTGTCAGAACCATGGCCCAGATTCTCGGATGTGCGTTTTCAAGAATCCAGTTTACGCCTGATTTAATGCCTGCCGATATTATTGGAACCAATGTATTTAATTTAAAGGATAATAGCTTCAGTCTTGTTAAAGGTCCTGTGTTTACCACCTTTCTTTTAGCAGACGAAATCAACCGCGCCCCTGCCAAAACCCAGTCTGCACTGCTCCAGGCCATGCAGGAAAAAAATGTAACCATTGACAGGGAAACATTTGACCTGTCGGAGAATTTTACAGTATTTGCCACCCAGAATCCCATTGAATACGAAGGCACCTATCCTTTGCCCGAGGCCCAGAAAGACAGATTTTTACTAAAAATTTCAATGGCCCCCCCGAATCTTGACCAGGAGCTTGACCTTGCCAAAAGAACTCTTGGCAGTGATTCCCCGGAAAAGACACTAACCTCAGGCACAGTGAAACAAATCTTAAATCCCCAGACCCTGGTTCAGTTTCGAAATAATTTAGAAAAGATCCTGATCAAGGATGACCTGATAAGGTATTGTGTAGACATCGTAAGAAGCACCAGGACCCATGAGGCGGCATTAACCGGTGCAGGCCCCAGGGGCACCCAGGCCCTGATTGTTGCAAGCCGGGCTTTTGCCGTCATCAATGACCGTGATTTTGTAACCCCTGATGATATTAAACAAATGGCCGTCCCCACACTGGAACATAGGCTCATCCTTCGCCCGGAGTACGAAATCGAAGGATTATCCGAAAAAGAAGTTATCCGGCAGATTCTAACAAAAGTCGCCGTACCGAGGTAATAAAAATTTTTCCATGAGATTTGCTCCCAGCACAAAATTTCTTGTTTTCTTTGCAGCGGCCTGCATTGCTCTTACCTTTCTTGAGCTTATTTCAGGTTTGGATAAACAGGCAACTTATTTTGTGATACTTGCCTTTGCAGGTGTTGCAGCAGTGGATATTTATATTTCAAAATCTTTGCATCAAAAAGTTTCCATTGTTTTCCCGGAATTGGTCCGCATGTCAAAAAACAAGGAGACCTCATTGGCCTTCACTGTTTTTAAACATAATTCATCCCCTAAACGAATAATAATCGGAATGGTCTTTCCCAATGACAGATTTGAATCTTTCATAGAAAAAGAGATCTCCCTGGATCTGGATGAAAAGGTTGTTGAATGGCCCATAACAGGCAAAAAGCAGGGCTGCTTCAAACTTGAGGCCTGTTATATTGAAACCCGTTCCCTGATCGGACTCTGGGCGCTGCGCCGCAAATTGGATATTCATTGTGAACTAAGGATTTACCCGGACATGTCTTTGGAAAAAAAGGCGTTGGCTGCGCTGTTTCTTGATTTCGGATTTGGCGTTCATGCCCAGAGAAGTATCGGCAAAGGCAGGGAATTTGAACAGCTCAGGGAATATGTGCCCGGTGATTTATATGAGGATATGCATTGGAAGGCAACAGCAAGAAGGGGTATACCGGTTTCAAAAATTTATCAGATCGAAAGAACCCAGGATGTATATGTCATTATTGATGCCGCAAGGATGAGCGCCAGAAACGCACAAATATTTTCAGGAACAGGTCAAAACAATGGCAGTGAAAGTGAAAGCATCCTTGAAAAATATATCACCACGGCTTTATCCGTCGGCATGGCCGCGGAAAAGCAAGGGGATAATTTCGGCATTGGTGTTTTCAGTGACCATATGGAAAGATTTATTCCGGCCGGAAGCAGGAAAGCTCATTATAATTTGTGCAGGGATGCCCTATATACAGTTGAACCAAAAAAAGTCACGCCGGACTTTACAGAATGCATCACCTTTATAGGCAATAAAATTCGCAAACGATCATTGTTAATCATTTTAACCAGTCTTGACGATCCTGCCATTGCAGAAAGCTTTTTAAACCATATTCATATCTTAAGCCGCCGCCATCTTGTCATGGTCAACATGCTGAACCCGTTGAGCGCCCGTCCCTTGTTCTCCACCGGAGATATAAATTCCGTTGATGACATCTTTGGCCATCTTGGCGGGCATATTGCGTGGAATTTTTTGCAGGAATTTGAAAGATCCATGCACAGGATAGGTATTGGATTTTTTCTTCATGCCAACCGGACACTGACCGTAAAAACCATTTCCCAATATCTCAACATCAAGCAAAGACAGTCATTATGATACTTGACCTCAATAAATTTATAAAAGAAGAACAAGTGATCTGGACAGAGTTGGAAACCCTGCTTGACCGGTTTCAAAACGATGCCGGCCTCACCCTTGATATTGAAGCAATAAAACGCTTCCACTATCTGTATCAGAGATCTTCTGCCGATCTGGCCAAGCTTATGGGGTTTTCAGCCCGACAGGAGGTCAGAGTCTATCTGGAATCCATTGTTGGAAAAGCTTTTACCCAGATCCATGAGACAAGGCGTTCCAAAAAACGATTTTCCATTTTCCAATGGCTGTTTACCACCTTCCCTTTCACATTCAGAAAACATATCCTGGCTTTCTGGTTCGCGGCAGCGGTATTGATGGCAGGCTGCCTGTTTGGGGCCGGAGCAATTGTTTTTGACAAGGATTCCAAACCAGCCCTCATGCCTTTTTCTCATTTGATGCAGGATCCTGCCGAACGTGTGGCAAAGGAGGAAACTCAAAAAAAAGATAACATTGCCGGGAAAAAATCCAGTTTTGCCTCCCATCTTATATCCAATAATACGCGGGTTTCATTTTTTGTATTCAGCCTTGGGATTACCTGGGGCATTGGAACCATTCTGGTCCTTTTTGCCAATGGTGTGTTTTTAGGTGCCACTGTGGCAGACTATGTTCTGGCCGGCCAGACAAAGTTTCTGATCGGTTGGATTCTTCCCCATGGTTCAGTGGAGCTTCCTGCCATTATACTGGCAAGCCAGGCCGGTTTTATCCTGGCAAACGCCATGATCGGATGGGGCAAACCTGTTTCTTTTAAAACAAGGCTGAGAAAAGTTTCACACGATCTGTTTACAATAATGGGTGGGGTATGCCTGATGCTTTTATGGGCCGGATTTGTTGAAGCATTTCTTTCTCAATACCATGAACCCTTTATATCCTATAACTTAAAAATTCTTTTTGGTGCTGTTCAGCTAATTTTGCTGATCATATTCCTTTCAGCATCCGGCAAAAAAATATTAAAAAAAAGACTGGGGCATAAAAGCAAAGTGATAGGACAAAAGACAAATGCATTAACAATCACAACACCAGAAGGAGTTATTTTTCCATTGCTGCTGGCAGGTCCTGTTACCCGTTTTTTAGCCTGGGTCATCGACTGGATCTGCATTGTGGCCATTGTCTCTTTTGCAACCAAATTCATCAACATTTTTCAGATAATAAGCCAAGATTTTTCCCAGGGTGTTTACATGCTCTTTTATTTTTTTATTTCATTTTCCTATGCTATTTTAACAGAATGGTTCTGGAACGGCCAAACCCTTGGAAAAAGACTTTTAAAACTCAGGGTCATGGATGTGCAGGGACTGCAGTTAAAATTGGGCCAGGTTGTGATCCGCAACCTCTTAAGGGCAGTTGACGGATTTCCTTTTTTATATATGGTCGGAGGTATTGCCACCCTTGTTTCAAAAAACGGCCAGCGGATTGGTGATATAGCAGCCAACACGATTGTAATAATAAGCCCCAGGATCAATCAACCGGAACTGAATCAAATTTTGTCCGACAAATTTAATTCTTTCAAACAATTTCCCCGCCTATGTGCCAGGCTTCGACAAAAGATTTCTCCCAACCTTGCCGACATTGCGCTTCAGGCCCTGCTTCGCCGCAATAGATTTACACCGGAATCCAGAATCAATGTTTTTCAAAATATTGCCGGTCATTTCAAAGAGATTGTCCCGTTTCCCCAACAGGCCACTGAAGGGATTTCCGATGAACAATACATCAGAAATGCAGTTGAAATTCTCTTTAATTCAGATGGCAACTCACCTGTTTAATTTACCAGTTTTAAGAGTTGTTACTATGGTGCAAAATGGCTGCCATTTTGTCCATACATGAAATTCGCCTTCAAGCTCAAGGGCGAATTGGTCGTGGCCGGCTTCCACCATTGAAGCGGGATGCCGATCCTATATTTTATGTTCCCGGTAACTATTTTCACTGCCAGGCCAAGATTATTGATATTTTTTTAAGGAAAGGTACATATTAATCACTGCGATAAAAACAATGTCATTGTTTTTATCGGTTACATTAACGATCATAGGACACTCACCGGGTTTGGACATGTTTTCCAAACGGCAGGTTTATACATTTTTGATATATTTTCATAAGCTGATTCATTTGGCATCCTTATTTATATCAATGGTTCAACCCACTTATAGATCTGTTCAAAAGTATTGTCCCTGTCTGTTTCATTATAATTTTCATGGTAATTGTTTTCTTTGACAACGCAGGTTAACAAATCCCCATTAAGCTGCTGTAATAACTCTTCTGATTCAGGAGTGTCGGCGACCTGATCATTTCCAGAGAGAACAACAAACAGGGGATATTCCCAGTTCTCAATATGACCCTTTACCCAATCCTGGGCACAAAAGATTTCATTACCGAACCGCATGCTGGCCTTTGATGCCCGAAGTCCGTCTGCTTCATCCTGTTTATGGCGTCTGGTTATCTCCTGATCGTGGGTCAGTTTGTTTGCATCAATACTGTTGGGTATGGTGAGATTTGGCAGCACCTTACTGAGTATTTTCACCATTGGAATAACAAAAGGAGGCGTCTTGATGGCATTTTTATAATAAGGTGAAGAAAATACAAATCCCTTGAGCCTGTTTTTTAATCTGTCTTGGTTCAGGCCGACATGGGTCCCGATCAAAGAACCAATGGAATGCCCCAGATAAAAGATAGGAATATCAGGATAATTATCTTTTGCCCATTTTAAAAAGCAGAATGTGTCATCAACAAACTGGTCAAAAGAATCAAGATGTACTTTTTCCTGTTTATGCCCCCGAAGGTCATAGGCCGCGGTTGCAATGCCCTTGTCTTTAAAAAACAAGGCCGGGGTGACATAATCCCCTCCATGGGCCAATCCACCGTGAACAGCCAAAAATAATGCTTTTGGAGAATCTGGTTCCCAAATATGAATATCCAGCTTCAATGTGTCTGATGCAATAAATGTATCCAGCCGTGTTTCAGAAAATCTCATGATCTGTACTGTGCACTCCTATATTTTTATGAATTTATTAAAAAATATAAACCTGATAACAAACTTGATAATTAAATTGAATAGACAATCCCATACACCCTGCCCTCAAGTCAACCCCTGATCCACCATCAAGGCGCCACCTGCCTCGTTGCCTGCGTTCACTCCTCCTTAGCGGAGTATGACTTATACGCCTTTTGTCGTCACTTCCTGGCGCCGTTTTTGGCCTCAAAAAGGCAGAGGGGTATCGGTAAAGACAAAATCCTTGCCTGTAAATCAAACCAATGATATGGCATGAAGCATCCAGGCAGATACACAGTTCCTCTTTTAAAAATCACACATCCAATTTAAAAAGCATAAGGAAGCAAATGCCTAAAAAGAAAAAAAAGACCGGGAAAAAGAAAAAAAGAACTCCAAAATCCAAACAAACTTCCCGCAGCCAGGTGAGCATGAAAAAATCCCAGACAGTCGAATTGGGATTCAAACACCATCAGGCAGGCAACCTGCCTGAGGCAGAAAAATATTACCGGGAAGCGCTGGCTGATGACCCAAACAATTCAGATGCCTATCATTTTCTTGGTATTATTGCCAACCAGGTTGGGAAAAACGAAGCCGCCATCGATTTTATTGAAAAAGCACTGGCAACCAATCCGAATAACGATATTGCCCACAATAATCTGGGCATTGCATTAGAACGGACAGGCAGGGTGGACGAAGCTATTGAAAGCTTCCAAAACGCACTGGCATTAAACCCGGATTTATCAGAAACTTACAACAGCCTCGGCAATGTACTGAACAGCGCCGGGCGGGTTGAAGAAGCCATTTCCAGTTATAAAAAAGCATTGGCCCTGAATCCGGACTTTGCAGATGTTTTCAATAATATCGCGATTGCATTGGAAAAAACCAATCGGCTGGACGAGGCCATATCAAATTACAGGAAAGCGTTGTCCCTGCAACCTGAATTTGTTGCTGTCCATAACAACCTCGGCAATGCATTGAGTAAAACCGGCCGGTTGGATGAGGCTATCCAATGCTACAACAAAGCAATATCCCTAAAACCGGATTTTGTTGATGCCTATAATAATCTGGGAAATATGTTTGAAAAAAAGGGGAAACTCGACGAAGCCATTGAAACTTACCAAAAAGCTTTAGCCATCAATCCGGAATATGCTGATGCATATAACAACCTCGGTATAGCATTAAAAGATGCAGATCGGCTGGATGAGGCAATTGACTACTTTTCCAATGCAGTTAAATTCAGGCCGGATTTTGCAGAAGCCTATAATAACCTGGGAAATGTTTTCGAAAAGTTAGGGCGGTCTGATGATGCCATTAAAAGCTACACAAAGGCAATTTCAATTAAGCCGGAATATGCCCAGGCCCATTGTAACTTAGGGATTGAGCTGGAAAAAATCGGCCGCCTGGAGGAGGCCATTGCCAGTTTCAGAAAAACAATTTCATTGAAACCCGAGCATATTGAAGCACACAGGTATCTTACAAAATCGAAAAAATTTACCCGCTATGACGATGATATTGCTGCAATGGAATCTTTATATCAGCAGGCAGATCTTTCAAATGAAGACAAAATGTATCTTTGTTTTGCAATAGGGAAGGCATATGAAGATCTGGCAATGTCCGATAAGTCATTTTCATTCATATTCAAAGCCAACCGGTTAAAACGGTCTTCATATGATTATTCCATCTCGGAAGACCGGGCCATGTTCAACATAATTAAAGAAATATTCAATCCTGATTTCTTTTCAAGTTTAAAAGATACGGGGCATTTGGATGAAACACCCATTTTCATACTGGGTATGCCAAGGTCCGGATCCACACTTATTGAACAAATCCTGGCAAGCCATCCTCAAGTTTTCGGCGCAGGTGAATTAAAAGATCTGGCACTGGCAGGAAAAGACATATCCTGGTCCCGCCCCCCGGGAGAAAGTGAATATTCATCCAACATCGGTATGGAGGAATTCAAAAAAATTGGTGCCGAATATATCCAAAGAATCCGAACTCATTCAAAAGAAGCAAGATTTATCACAGATAAAATGCCCCACAACTTTTTGCACATCGGATTGATCAAAACGGTTCTTCCCAAAGCAAAAATTATTCACAGCATGCGGAATCCCATGGACACCGGTCTTTCAATATATAAAAATTATTTCAGTGAAAAAAATTCACATAGATACGCCTATGACCTGGAAGAACTTGGCCAGTATTACAATCTGTACCTTGACATTATGGCGCATTGGCGGGACACATTACCCGGGTTTGTGTATGACATCCAATATGAAGATCTGATTTCAGATCAGGAAAAACAGACGCGGAAACTTCTCGATTTCTGCTCACTTCCCTGGGATGAGGCCTGTCTGGAATTTCATAAAGCCGAAAGAAAAATATCTACAGCCAGCGCAGTACAGGTAAGGCGCCCACTGTATAAAGATTCTTTTCAACTGTGGAAACGGTATGAAAAACAGCTTGAACCACTTCGAAAAATTATTTTTGGACAATGCAACGCCTGAAAGGATCACATCAAAACAAATGGCAAAAAAAAACAAAAAGAATAAGAAAAGAGTACGGTCGAAAAAAAAAGGCGGCTTCAGGAAAGCAAGGTCGACTAGTGCATCCATATCCAAAACCATCCAACTGGCGTTGCAGTATCACCAATCCGGAGATATAGCTAATGCAGAATTGCTTTATAAAAAAATCCTTATTCAAGATCCGGATAATGCTGATGCCAATCATTTGCTTGGCACCATTGCCTTTCAGGCCGGGAACAACGACATTGCCTTACAATTAATCCAGAAGGCCGTGACAATACAACCGGAGTTTGCCCAGGCCCACGCCAGCCTTGGAACAGTTTTGAACAGGCTGAACAGGATGGATGAAGCCATTGAAAGTTTTAAAAAATCATTATCCATCCTTCCCGAATATGCCGAAGTACATTACAACCTGGGAAATACACTGGACCGTATCGGTAAAACGAATAAAGCCATTGCCTGTTATGAAAAAGCGCTTGCCATTACACCGGATTTTTCCCAGGCCCACAATAACCTGGGCGTCTTGCTCAAAGACAAAGGCCAATTTGACGAGGCAGTTGACCATTACCGGAAGGCAGTTGAGATTCGACCGGATTTTATTGAAGCGTATAACAATCTTGGGATTGCATTGAGTAAGTTAAACAAGCTGGATGAAGCCATTGCCTGTTATGAGAAGGCACTGAAAATCAATCCTGGATATTCGGATGCATACTATAATCTTGGTATAGCATTAGAAAAAAATAACCGGCTACACGATGCCATTGATAACTTTCAAAAAGCAGTGGCTGTTAAACCGGATTTTGCCCAGGCCCACCATGATCTGGGAAATATATTAAAAGCGACAAATCAGGTGGATGAAGCCATTGAAAGCTACAGAAATGCTCTGTCAATAAAACCTGACTTTGCAGAAGCATATAGAAATCTATCTGGTTCAATAAAGCATGTTGAGCATAATGATGATATTTCTGCCATGGAAGCTCTGTACTTTCAGGACGGAATCTCCAATGAAGACAAAATGCACCTGGGATTTGGCCTTGGCAAAGCATTTGAAGACTTAAAAGCGTATGATGAATCCTTTAAATTTATCCTGGAAGCCAACCATTTAAAACGCCAGTCATTTATCTATTCCTTGTCAGAAGATCAGGCTGTGTTTAATGAGAGAAAAAAGATCTTTGCGGCCAACTTCATATCCCATTATAAAGGCGCTGGGTGTTTTGATGAAACACCGGTATTTATCGTAGGCATGCCAAGATCAGGAACAACGCTTATCGAGCAAATCCTGGCAAGTCATCCCTTAGTTTTCGGCGGCGGCGAAATAAAGGCTCTTCTAAAATTAGTCAGACAATTCACATGGATAAAATCAGACCGGGATTCTAAATTTTTCATACCTGAAAACGGTGTTGAATCTTTTAAACAGGCTGGGCAGGCGTATATATCTGAAATCAGGGAACTCTCAAAAAACAAAAAGCACATCATAGACAAAATGCCCCACAACTTCATGAACATTGGCTTAATCAAATCAATGCTTCCCAATGCAAAGCTGATTCACTGCTTGAGAGATCCAATGGACACATGCTTTTCGATATTTAAAAACTTTTTCCACGACAAAGGGCACAAGTATGCCTATAGCATGGAGGAACTGGGTCAGTACTATAATCTTTATTCAGACTTGATGGAACACTGGCGGAGTTCTCTTCCCGGATCTTTCTATGAAATCAGGTATGAAGACCTGGTTTCTGATCAGGAAAATCAAACACACAAACTTTTGGAATACTGCGGACTTCCATGGGATGACTCCTGCCTGACTTTTTTTAAAACCCGAAGAGCAGTCCGTACCGCAAGTTCATTACAGGTCAGACAACCAATTTACAAAGATTCAGTCCGGCTCTGGAAACAGTATAAAACCCAGCTTGAACCACTTTGGAAAACCTTAAACCAATAGTGCAAATAGCAGTCAGGCACTGCGCCGCCATGCCTGGCGTACAAAACAAAAAGGCTTTCAAGAAATTCCCGAAAGCCTTGTGTTTTCTATTTGGCGTCCCCAAGGGGATTCGAACCCCTGTCGCCGGCGTGAAAGGCCGGTGTCCTGGA
>JAAEMC010000707.1 GCA_024225895.1 Desulfobacteraceae bacterium
ACTATTAAATTACCTCAAGATTACCATATGGTAATGTGATCAAGAAAACAGATCCATTTCCTTTTGAGCTCGTCACTTTTATTTGTCCTGAATGCTCTTTTACTATAGTTTTTGCAAGGCTCAATCCCAAACCTGATCCCGTTCGGGTCCTGGACGGATCCGCCCTGTAGAATCTCTCAAATATTTTATCAAGATCCATTTCTTCGATACCCATACCGTTATCTTCCACACGGATATGGACATAACCATCTGCTTCAACATCCAAACGGATAAGTATTTGTCCGCCTTCTGGTGTGAATTTAATGGCATTGTCCACCAGGTTGGAAAAAGCGCGTTGCAGCATCCGTCTGTCTCCATGAACAACAATATCTTGTGCAACGTCAAATTTAAAAGCAATCCCATTATCTTCTGCAAGGGGTAAAAAGAGTTCGCAGGCATCAGCGATCATGGATGACAGATTCACCTGTTCAAATATAAAATCCGAAGCCCCGGAGTCAGCCCTTGATATCACGAGCATGGAATTGATCATATCCAATAGACGGTCAGCCTCTTCAATGGTGCTGGCTGCCATGGACCGGTATTCGTTCATATCCTGCTTATGCACCAAGGTAATTTCGGCAAATCCCCGAATTCTTGTAATCGGGCTTTTTAAATCATGGGCAATATTATCACTCATTTCCCGGATACTTTTTACAAGGATTTCAATCCTGTCCAACATCTGATTAAAGGTGTGGGCCAGAGAATCAAACTCATCTTGGTTGCCGGATTCCGGTACCCGGGCCTCAAGATTGAGTCCGGTTATATTTTCAGCTGTTCTTCGGATGGTTTCAACACCGGATAATGCTTTTCTGGCCATAAACCAGCCAGCCAGGGCAGAAAAGAGGACAACAAATGCCATTGCACCTGTAAAGACCTTTTGAAAAGCAGACAGGAACCTGGCAGAAGCCTGCATGGCAAGCCCAGTTTGCAGCACTACATCCGGCGCAATAAAACTGTAAAGAATTCTTGCTTTCAGCTTAGCTGGTCCTATGTTGATGGTTTCAAAAACATGTCTTTTATACTGAAGCAAATTATCCAGGGCTGTCTTGCTGACGCTGACATTTTTCCAATAAGACATATGGGAAGATGCATATACTTCGCCATTGGGAAAAAGCATCCGGAAAAAAATCATTTTTTCTCCGGCAGCCTGTGCCTCAAGGACTGCAAAGCGCCGTGCGCCTGCCAAACCATTCCTTTGGATAATGGTTGAAAAATAATTGGATTTCTCCAAAAGGTCCTGGTCAATTTGATGCTGAATCATTCCGGATGCAAGAAAATAGAACAAAACAAAGACGACACCGGAAGAAATTGTGAAAATTCCGGCATACCAGAGGGTTAATCTGGAGGCAATGGTAAGAAAGAATTTAGGAATCATTTTCCCTTTTTAAGCACATATCCCGCGCCCCTGACCGTGTGGATAAGTTTGAGTTCAAAACCTTTATCAACTTTATCCCGAAGCCTGCAAATCCGTGCTTCCACTACATTGGTCATGGGATCAAAATTATAATTCCAGACATGCTCCATAATCATGGTTTTTGAAACCACACGCTCTTTGTTTCTTAAAAGGTATTCCAACAAAGAGAATTCCAAAGGCTGCAAATCTATGGTTTGATTACTGCGGATGACCTGGCGTTTTTGTATATCAATGGAAAGATCTTCATAGGAAAGGGTAATCGGCTCGGCAATGTTCCCAGCCCGCCTGATCAATGCCTGGATTCTGGCAAGAAGCTCTGAAAAAGAAAAAGGTTTGGTCAGATAGTCATCAGCGCCGGCCTCAAGCCCCTTAATCCTGTCATCCACCCTGTCTCTGGCACTTAAAACAATAACCGGCGTGTTGTTATTGTGTTGGCGCAGACGCCCTATCAAAGAAATACCATCCAGTTCAGGCAGCATGATATCTACCACCATTGTATCATAGGGTTCTTCAAATGCCATTTCAAACCCCATAGTACCCGTTGATGCCACATCCACGGCAAACCCGGATGCTTTTAGGCCCTTTTCTATAAAACTTGCAATTTTTTTATCATCTTCTACAATAAGAATTCTCATTGTCTTTGCCTTGAAATATTCTTAAGGATTTAATTTGTACAGTGTCGAAGGCCTTTAAAAAATTTTAATTATTCTCCGATTATTTTCAAAAGAACCCTTTTCCTTCTTCTGCCATCAAATTCACCATAAAAAATTTGTTCCCAGGTGCCAAAATCAAGTTCTCCGTCCGTAACTGCCACCATAACTTCCCTGCCCATGATTTGCCGTTTCATATGGGCATCTGCATTGTCCTCCCCAACATTATGCTTGTAGTACTCCACAGGCTCATGGGGTGCTATTTTTTCCAGCCAGATATCATAATCATGGTGAAGCCCGCTTTCATCATCATTAATAAAGACCGATGCTGTAATATGCATGGCATTACATAATAAAAGGCCGTTTTTTATACCGCTCTCTTGGAGGCAAGCTGCGATATCCGGAGTAATATTGATAAAAGCACGCCTGGTTGGAACATCAAACCAAAGTTCTTTACGGTAATGTTTCATAAGCTGTGTCTCCCAATCTGTCTAAATAGTGTGACTGAACCAAAACTCCTTATTTTCTCAATTACTGCATTGGCAGTAAAATTTTAATCCTGACAAATCCTAAATGTAATCCTCCGAATTAAAATGCTACTCCCGCCTTGCACTAAACAAAATATTGAGTTCTCGTTCAGCCACTAAATAATAATTAAGTTGATATCTTTTTTGTATCCATCTCAAATTGGAAGGCCCTAACCTACAGGGATCTTCTCTTGAATAAATGTCGGATCAATAGTTTCGACTGGCCAGGCAGCCACAAAAATTTTTAAAAATATCTTTATCAAATTTTTTTGCAACCACCTCTTCTTTTAATAATTTTAATGATCCAAAGGGGGCTTGCGCTTTTCGAAAGACCTTATCTCTGTAAGTTAAAGGCTCATAGCAGTCAATAAGTCCAATGAGCTGACTTTCAAAGGAGATATCGGTAATTCCCTGTGGATACCCGGAACCGTCCAATCTCTCATGGTGTTCCAAGGCAACAGAAGAGATAATTTTATCAAATCGTGTGGATGACTTGATAATATCATGACCCTTTATCGGATGAGTTTTAAAAACCTGAAAATCATTTTCAGATAATTTATATTCTGTGTCCAGAATCTTTTTATTGATCATTGTACATCCGATATCATGCAGGATGGCGGCAACACCCAGTCTTTTGGTGGCATTGATGGGCACATCATTGCCAAAACAATAGATCATGGTCAATGCCAGAACATTAATAGTATGTTCAATACTGATGGATGAATTGGATGAAATTTTTATCAGTGCCTCTAAAAGTTGTGAATTTTTTGAGTACCCGTAAAACATGATTTCTATAGTTTCCGGCATAGCTTCATAGGAATCATTAAACGATGCGGTCAGGGCCTCTTCAATAATATCACGAAGAACTTTTCTTACTTTACTGACCCCTTCTGTTGCAATGCTCTTGGCAAGCTCCAGATTCAGAGCTCTTTGCAACTCCTTGGTTGCTGCAGATCTATCATCCTTGTGAATAAATAATTTGAGTTTTTTAGCTTCTGCATACTTTGATTCAGCCAACTTTTCTCCGGCATTCTTATACAGCACACCATTGCCGTTTTCTGAAAGACAAAAAAAAGGGATGCTGTAACAATGGGTGATCTGAGATCTTCTAAGGGCAATATAATCACTCATAGGATAGTGAAAACCTCCATTAAACCATAATTATTCACTGATTTATTAAAAATCTAATATGGTTATGCTTTCAAAATGTTATTGTTATACCCAACTTTATTATCAAAAATATTGTCATATTCAAAGTATAAAT
>JAAEMC010000708.1 GCA_024225895.1 Desulfobacteraceae bacterium
ATGGTAAAGTGAAAATTTCAGAAGGTGAAATGTACGTTGTTAAGAAAGGCATGGGGCAAATCTTTGTTCCTGAAGATATGCCCAGGTGTCAAAGATAAAGATTTGAACCATTGCTACGAGTTCAGGTAATCAGTTATAAATTAAGGAATATCGAATGGAAACACTTACTGAAATTTGGAGCCAGTTTAATAATCTCTACAAATCTATTTCTGTACTAATTATTGCCTTTGTTTGTTATGCCATTTTCCGATCTCTCATCCTAAAGAAATTGCAAAGCCTGGCAGCTTCGACGGCTAACGATCTTGATGACCGTTTTGTTTATTTTATCAAACAATTCATCAGCATCTTTGCTCTATTTTGCATAGCAACTCTCCTGTTAAAGGTTAATGGTATTCGAATTTCACCGCTCCTGGCCGGAGCTGGAATAGTTGGTGTCTCATTAGGTTTCGCTGCAAAGGAGACCATTGCCGATATATTGGCCGGCATTTTTCTTATAGCCGATCAACCAATTCGTATAGGAGACAGAGTTAAGATAGAAAAAATTGGCAGCCATTGGGGAGGTTGGGGCGATGTTGTAGAGATTGGACTGCGAAGGACGAGAATTAAAAACACGGACGGAGTCTATATAAATTATCCAAATGCAGTTTTGGCAAACTCGGTTATTACAAATTTTTCATACCAAAAGAGTCCTGTCCGTGTCAGAATTCGTTTTCAGGTAGATTATGATGCCGATTTAAATCAGACTAAAAAAATAACCACTACTGCAATTGCGTCCTGCCATGGTGTCCTGCCTGACACCGCCCAAACCATTATTCGTTCTCTTGATGATTCACAGGGGAATATGCTTGCCGGTATCCTTGTTGAAGGACGCTATCGTATTGAGGATGTGCGAAAACGAACAAGAATTCGTTCTGAAGTTTTACAAAGAGTTCTAGAAGAATTAAGAGCCCATAATATCCCCGTCGCCACACCTAAGATACGGTTTGAAAATGAACGCCACTGGGTAGAGACATATTCAGGCAATTCTGGGGACAGCAATTCTTAAACAGCAAAAAAGTCTCTAAAAATCAAATTTCTTATTCTTCTCTTCTTTTCCTAAATAAAAATGGTCAGGAGAAAAAAGAAGCCAACAATCCCTGCTATGGATAGTTTGGGATACGGCCTTGTCACATAATGGGCAATTAAAACACTTGAACCAATGGCAAGGATCGATACAATGGCGAATTTTAGAAATACTGAAACATGCAGCCATTTAAATAAAACCAGTTGAAATATAAACACAAAAATCATGTGCAGCAAATATGTATGATAGGAATTCTGTGAAAAAATCGTATCCACTTTTGAAGCAGTGTTCCAGTATCTGGTCCCAAAGGATATCAATGCCAGAAGGATTGAAAAGAACAGGAAATGACTGATAAGAAGAAACAAAAATATTTCTGCCAGACTCTCCTCTGTCAGGTAAATCCGGCGGTTCAATGCAATGAGAATGATAAATAAGACACTACTTACACATGCCCAGAATAAAAAGTTCATTGGAACCATAACTTGGGTAAACCACTTTTGAGTATATGCATAAATGCCGGTGCCAAAGCAGGATACATAGAAAATAATTTTCAAGGGCTGAAACATAATCACATTGCCAATGAGGAGCCAGGATCGAGGAATATTCCCATTATAAAAGAAAATAATTAGTAAAAATGTCAGAATTGTGATCATCATTCCCACCCCTGAAAGCACCCATAAAATGGAGCTTTGGGAAGGTTCTTTATGATCAGGCAAACCTGCATCATTTTTAACAAGGACTGTTTTTATCCAGAATAAAAAAGCAACCACCACAAAAAAGGAAAGCAAAAGGGATATGAACCAGAAATGACCATGGTTAAATTGTAAATTTGAACTTATTTCCCCTGTGTGAAAAGAAATCGCACTAAGGATATTTTGCCAGAAATGGTCCCATAAGCTGTTGGATGCAAACTCCCTGGAATAATGATGGATAAAATTCTGGGTTGGCATAAAAAGAAACATCCCTATTGCCAACGGGATTCCCAATTGAATGAATTTAGTTTTAACAAATCCCAAGGCGCCTTTTTTTAACAGGGATGGCAGAGTAAAAAAACCGGCAATAAAAAAGAGAACCGGCATCAGAAAATTGTCCAGAAAGAATATCAGATAATAAAACACCTTTGAATTTGCATCATTTACTGGCCAGTAAGGCATTAAATAAGAATATGCACATCCAGCATGCAACACCACCACCAGCAGCACCATGAGATAGCGGATATGATCAAAAAGCAGCACTCGATTTCGGGATTCTTCTTTTGCAGCCATTGCTCTCTCTTAAGTAATGAAATTTAACAGTTCGTCAGAAATATAAAAGATATTGTAATGGATTATGTATAGCTCTATTTTAAGCTGCTTTCAACAAAAAATTTTTCACCATCTGAATTGTAATTTGGAAATGTTCGGAAATGATCGGAAATGGGGTCCTGAAATGGGGTCCTGAAATGGGGTCGGGCCACGTCAACCAATTGAAATAACAACAAATCACTCATAAAAACCTCCTCAGATTAGGGTTATTCCCCACTTTTAGGGGTCAAAAAGCGCGAAATAGAAAAAAAGGGGTCAAATCTCTATTTGAGCTTTGATCTCAATTCTGTTATAGAAGAACTTATGTCACGGCCACTTAGAATAGAATTCCCTGGGGCATGGTATCATGTGATGAATCGGGGAAGACGATCAGAACCCATATTTCAACCAGCATAGTGATTACCAGATGTTTTTGGAGCTGTTAAAGTAGAGCAAGGAACTCAGGAATATCAGGATTGCCGCGTACTGCCTGATGACCAATCATTATCATATTCTGATTCAGACTCCCGATGCCAATATCTCAAGAGCCATGCGTCATATAAACAGCATCTATACGCAACGGTTCAATAAAAAACATGGATTTGACGGTCCGCTTTTTCGGGGACGATTCAAATCTGTTCTTGTATGTGAAGATTCGCACCTTTTTGAGCTTGTGAGGTATATACATAAAAATCCCGTCAGAGCATCTATGGTAGCAGATATGGCCGATTATAGGTGGAGCAGCTATAAAGGATACCTCTCCTACTCA
>JAAEMC010000709.1 GCA_024225895.1 Desulfobacteraceae bacterium
ATACCAAAAATGCGGAAAGGCTATTTTTACATTGCTCGTGGTCATATTGACGTTGTTGATGGATATGCACATGTTGATGTTATCCCAATCGACAATCCAGAGGTGCATTTAATGTCGATGAGTATAATTGAGAGCGTTAACCCCTAGTTTTAATAGGTGCATTACAAGGCTGTATTGCTACCCTACTCAGAAAAGGAAAAAGTATAAAAATGGAAAAGGAAATGAAAATGGAAATTATGACAGAAAAAGAGTTTTTAGAAACAAGCGAAATGATTAGTTTTGGAATTAATTTTAACGGGGTGGCAATTCCTGGCTATATGTCTCACGCCCAAGCCCTCGCAAACGGCATGACCCATACCGCAAAGAATACCGTAACAAGAAATTATGATTGTTTCTACGCTTATCCACATTATGGGGAAGATAATTACAAGTATGCCACCGCTTCTAGCCTTTCGCTGATGAATACAGGCATCTGGAATGACGGCTACTTTACTGTCAAATATCCAGTTGAAAATGGAAATTACAGAGTGTGTTTTTTAGTAGTGGAAAATTATCAAGATTATTTTAGGACATTTTTGATTGCTGTGCCTGGTAAATCCATTGGTGTTCCTAGGATGCGAAAAGGTGAGTTCACTTGGATCTATACTGACTATGAAGTTTCTAATGGCTCTTTGGATTTTGGATTGAATCCTGGTCTTAGTGGCACCCGAGAAGTGCATATTATGGCAATGGCCGCAACGAAGCAATAAAAAATATGGCAATTATTTGAGATAGACGAGCCTCCTTCTTTTGAAGGGGGCTTTATTTCACATCGGAGAAATTTATGAAAAAAGTAATACCACTATTTGCACCAAAAAACTATGGAAAACAGCCATGCTCATACTTTGAGGCAGACGAAGAACTAATCGCTCTGCATACAAATGGTTGTGGTGGATCAGGTCGTAATGAAAAGATGGTTCCAGATAAGTTCATTGGCGTATCTGTAAAACCTGCCTGTCTTATACATGACTGGCAGTATAGCTTTGGCCTAACAATTGAAGATAAGAAGACAGCAGACCGCATTTTTCTAAACAATATGGTTAGGATCATTAAAAGCAAAAACAGTTTTTGGCTACTTGAAAGACTGCGTTTGCGCTTTGCAAAAACATACTACAATGTTGTGAAATATTTTGGTGGACCCTATTTTTGGGCAGGTAAAAAAAATTCAGTTGATGAATTTCAGGCAGTCCCGATTGTAGAAGAAAGGAAAAAAGTTGCCTAAATTTTCAAAAAAATCAAAAGCTGAGCTTGATACCTGTGACGAGCGACTACAAGATATTTTCAATGAGGTTATTAAGTATTTCGATTGTACAATTATTGAAGGCCGCAGAGACAAGAAACGTCAGGATAAACTTTTCAAAAGTGGCAAAAGCAAAGTATTTTGGCCCATGAGCTCTCATAATGCACCAGTTCGGGCAAAAAGTAAGGCGGTGGATGTTTGCCCATACCCAATAGATTGGGGGGATAGGGATCTATTTACTTATTTTGCGGGTTTTGTAATGGGAGTTGCTGCGATGAAAGGAATACTATTGCAGTGGGGTGGTGATTGGAACAACGATAATAATCTGAAAAACAACAAATTTGATGATCTTTGTCATTTCGAGCTGAGGATGTAGTGAAAAAATGCAAAAGCCGTGATCGCTACTCTTCGATCACGGCTTTTGCTGCCTTTTTTATATTCTTAACAA
>JAAEMC010000710.1 GCA_024225895.1 Desulfobacteraceae bacterium
CGCTTTATAGCGATTCCCAAAATAAAGTTCCAAAAAACATGATAGATTAATGGAATCGCCTTTAAACAAATCGATTGCGGTATCAAGAGAATCTTAGCCACACATGATAGAAACAGGCACCGTAGTATCGGAACATATTTTTGCGATTTGCTATAGATAAAAAAAGATCAAGGAGTCTTATATGGAATTTACCATAACAAAAGAACAAAAAAGTATGCAAAAAGCCGCTCGGGAATTCCTTAAGTCTGAATGCACCAGTGACTTTGTCAGGGAAATGGAGATAGACGATAAAGGATACACAGATAAATTCTGGGAAAACATGGGTCAGCTGGACTGGATGGCATTAAGTATACCTGAAGAATATGATGGTGTTGGCGGAGACCTTATAGACCTGATTTTAATGCTGGAAGAAATGGGCCGGGCCTGTGTTCCCGGCCCTTTTTTCTCAACTGTTATCCTGGGTGGATTCAGTCTGTCAAAATTTGGTACGGAACAACAGAAAAAAGAATTTTTACCCAAAATTGCTGATGCAGATACTACCATGGCTCTGGCTCATACAGAACCCGGAATGACCAAATATGATCCGTATCTGATATCTGTCATGGCTGTTGCTGATAAGGATGATTTTGTGATTAACGGTTCAAAGCTTTTTGTTTCCGATGTCCATGTGGCAAAAACGATCATTGTTGTTACAAGGACATCGGGCCAGCCTAATGAAAAAGACGGAATCTCCATATTTTTAGTGGATTCACAAACACCCGGTATTGAAATTCTTCCATTAAAAA
>JAAEMC010000711.1 GCA_024225895.1 Desulfobacteraceae bacterium
ATATTGATCTATAGTGATTCCCAAAAATATGTTCCAAAAAAACAATATAAGTGACTGGAATCACATAAAAGCAAATCGATTTTGAATCAACCGATTTCTATCCTTAAAAAGGAGAAATAGCTATGCGCTTATTGGAACGTTATTCTGCGATTTGCTATAATATGGCATATAAATCAAAAGCAATTTTTGCTTTTTTAAGACGGATTACCTGATGCTTTATTTTAAAGGAGGACAAAATGAACAACTCAAAGCAAACCGCTCTGATAACCGGAGCCAGTAGTGGCATTGGACGAGTTACAGCCATGAAATTGGCAGAAAAAGGATTTCATATCATCGCCGTTGCCAGAAGGAAAAAGCAATTAAACGAACTTGCAAATCAGTTCCAGAATATCACCCCTAAACAAGTGGATCTTTCAAATGATGGTGAAACAAAAGATATTTGCCGATACCTCTCAGAGTTACAAAATCCAGTCTCGGTTCTTGTAAACAATGCCGGATATAGTATTAGGGGAGTACTGGAAGATGTCTTAATCGAGGCTGCCCGCCGTTTATTCGAGGTAAATTTATTCGCTTTAATGAGAGTTACACAAGCCTGCCTGCCAGGAATGCGTAAGTTGAGAACAGGCACTATTATAAACTTAAGCTCCATTGTTGGTAAATTTACCTTTCCAGGTGGTGGCGTCTATGCGGCTTCAAAGTATGCCGTGGAAGGGATCACTGATGCATTGCGTTTAGAGCTTGCTCCCTTTGGTATACGTGTGGTTGCCATGCGTCCGGGACCGGTTACTACAGAATTTAACGACGTTAGCAATGAATTATCAGGCGATCCCATGATTCGCACAGATAAGGATTATAAACCGATCTATCAAGCAGCTGGAGCAGCAGCTGGAAAAATTTTTAATGGTCTGTCTATTCCTGAACCAGATTTAATTGCTGGCCTGATAGTAGAGGCTATTTTATCGGATGCACCAAACCCTGTCTATTCGATAGGTCCATTATGCGATGAGTTCCTCGGGAAACGTGAATGTTTGGATGATAAAAATTTTCATAATTTCATGCTTGAAAAATTCGACCTTATGAACCTTCAAGTTTGAAAATACCTGTGCAGGCAGAGGAAGCAAAAGGAAAAGCTGGTTCATGGGAATTGGGCGGCCCCATTTTTCAACGCAAACAAGCTGTGTTTACCACAACGCCGTCTAAAAAATTTTTCTCAAGACCTGTCAATTTTAAGTTCTTTGGAGCCAAAAACAATGATATAAGTCAGATAAAAATGAGCATAGCCGTTACAGCGGATTTCAAACAGTGGCCCTGCTTAGCTCGCGTTCGACAATACATATTTATTTAAGAGGTGAACATGGATAAAGAGAACTCAATTCTGCCTGTCTTTAAATTAGCAATGGAAGACGTTTCCGGAGCTGATTTAAAAGCGTCTGCAGATCGGCTGGCTCTTGAATATGATGAAGGCATACATCTGGATTTTTTATTGCAATCTTATGTGGTTGCCAATAACGGTGTTTTCAAAAAATCAGGGGAAGATGCTTCTCAAATTATTTCAGCGCTATTAATCCAATATTGTTTAAGCAATACAAAATCAAGACCCACAGGAAATTTTGTCAGTGTGGGCCAGCTGGCAGGTCCAGGGTCTGGAATTGGCAGTTATTTTACCAATGAGTATGTGACTCAAATGGATAAAAAATTCTCAAATGATATTGAAAAGCTTGAACGTACAGCGCTCAAACTCGGTGCGAAAAAAGATGATGATTTGGTATCCGGCGGTGTCAGCTTCATATTTGAGCCATTAAAACACATTCCTGTTCAATTGCTTTTTTATCCTGCTGACGAGGAGTTCGGTGCTGGGGGCAGTATATTGCTTGATGCTTCAGCTACTGACTTCCTGGGATTTGAAACCCTGGCATTTTTAGTGACATTACTTATCCGGAAACTTACAGGAAGAGATTTTTAAAAGCGTATACTGAGGCATTCTCCTTATGGCAATTTTTGGAAAGAATGGATTTATTCGGAAACAAGAGGCTGGGTTTGCCAGAAGGCTTCTTATCTGGAAATATGATCAATCCGGCACAGCCTTACCCAATGAAAAAGCATTATCCGCCCAAGCACAACAAATTGTGGATGACGCCCATGCCATTGCAAAAAAAAGCAGCAGCAATGTGCTGGAATTAATAAAAGAGGCTGTAAAGGATTTGAAAAAATTTAAAAGATAAAAGCCATCAATATCGAGGGAGTTAATCGATCGGCAGCGAAGGACGGCTTTTCTTTGCAAAGGCAGCAATGATCTTTTGCTGCCATTGTTCTGCATAGCCGTCTGCCTCGGGCACATGTTTGTTATCCCGGGTATGGGAAAAACTGATGCGGATGAAATCCCTGAACCGCTTTGCTACAATTTTCCGGACCGGAAGATTCAGGCGGTAGTACATATCATCATTGATCTGGTTGAAATCAAAGAAAATGGCCAGATGGTTCACAAGGCTTTGATCAATTTTTGCGGACGAATCTGAGTCGCCGGCGCTGTCCATGACCATGTTGGCCAGATCCACTATGCCAAGGCGGATATGGCGCTTGATGTTTAAAAGCTGGTCTTCGGTCCAGAAGATGCGGTTCCGGTCCATGGAGAGTTCACACCGCTCGTTTCCCGTGAGGTTTATCCGGCCGATGATGTTCTGTCTGGCCCCTTCAGGCAGAAGGGAGTCGACCTGGGTAACAAATATACCGTCCTGGAAAATGGAAACCCCTCCTCTGGCATAATCCAGGGCATAGAGTCTGCCCAGGTTCTCCTTGGCCTTTAAAAAAAGGTAGCCTTCTGAATTCTCAAAATCAAGGGGGGCCATAAAATCCCGGCCGGTTTTATCTTCCCTTTCATAGGGGAGTTTTTCATTGCCCAATGTAACTGTCTGGCCCTGGTGATCCTTTAATTCAACCGGAATGGCTAAAAACCTGAGGTTGTTTTTCAAATAGCAGACATAATCCATGCTCCTGGAAAAACTGATATTGTCCTCACTGAGGAAAAGGGTGACTTCAGTGCCGTTGCCGCAGCTGTCAGGAGCAAACCGGACATCAAAATAATCCTGAAGCGTGTGAATGGTGATGATCAGACCCTGTGAGGCGTTTTGCCGTGTCTGGATAACGATCTTATGGGCAGCCAGAAAACTGGAAAGAAAGCCGATGCCGAATTTACTTATAAAATGGCAGTCCATCTGGCTTTTGTGGATGGTTTTAAGGTCCCCGGACCGATAAAAAGAGATCCCAACCTTGAGAAAGTACTTTTCAATCCACTGCCGGTCCATACCGATGCCGTTGTCCCGGAATCTGATGGTTTTATAGCCGGAATCAAATTCAATGGATATCTTTGGCTCATAGTTTTTGTGAAAGATCTTGTTCAGATTACATGCATCCACGGCATTCTGAACCAGTTCCCTTAGAAAGACTCGTTTATCTGAGTAAAGGCGGTTGCCGGTCAAAAGTTTTAAGGCAGCCATGGAATCAACGGAAAACTTCATGTCTAACGGCGCATAGCCCCGGGGTTCTATTTCAAACATGATCTCAGAGAACAGGAACCTGGGGCTGACATGGTCGTTGGCTTGGTGCAAAAACCGCTGGATTCGGGTCTCATGGTGCTTTAAGGCCCGGTGGACCGCAGCATCACTACAGCGGATCCTGAGCCGGATGGCCCCGGATAAAAAGGGATGCGGTCCCATGGTAATTATTTCAAAACTATTACAAAACCGGTCAAATGGCATCCGGTCTTCCTTAGCCAGGTTTTGGGAAATGTTTCCGGCAGTACCGGGATATTCAATATCCAGGGCGGCTGCCAGGCGGATTGCCCCTGAAATCAGGGGGATATTGATTGGTTGCCTTTTATACTCGGCAGGTTCCGCTTCCAAGGGAGTGTTGCCCTGATCTGCATCTTCATGGATCAAAGAGCAAATCAGGGAAAGAATTTTGGCCTGTTTCCCATCCAGGAGGCCTAATGCTTTAGTGCTTTTCCCATGCCCCAGAGAGTTGTGAATCTCAAACAGATGTACGGCTGCACACAGGAAAAAAATATTCCAGGGATTGAGGCCCAATACTTGCTGCTGCTCATCATCCAGTAAAAAACGGTCCAAAGTGTCTACGATACGGTTATCGGACAGGCCGGGTGTTGTTTCACCAAAAACAGATACCAGAGATTCAAGGCATTTTAGCTGTTCACTGGACAGATGATTCAAAAACATATCCTGTTTCCTTCCTGTTGTCTGCTCCTTTGCAACGCTACCATGTGGTACAATGCGTTTATTTTAGAGCAGACATTTAACGTTTGTCAAGAAATGGGAGAACGGGTTTGAAACGGGATGAAGCCACCTTCCGCGTTGCCTGCGTTCGCTCCTGCTTAGCGGAGTATGACTTATACGCCTTTAGTTGTCACTTCCTGGCGCCTTGCATCTGACGCTTTGATGGTGGCCAGGGATGTGCCTTTTTGTTGTTATTGTGGCATGTTATGGAAGTTGATGGTGGATTTGGGGGTAATTCTTTGCGAAATATTATCACTTTTTGCCCATCTATTGTAATTTATACTCTAATTTTGTTTCGGCAATATGTTTATACCGGCCTTTCACACCGGTCTTTATGGGGATGGTCCTTATCTGCCCGCTGCCTTTGATGCCCGAAAGCTTTCCGGTTCCCTTGACAAATTTTATTCTGCTCTGATTAATCTCCATGCCGGCTTTCATTTTTTCCTGGATGATTTCACTGATCAAGGTATCTCCTTCTGATGTGACTGATGTACAAAATCCTTTGCCATATCCAATACTGTTTATAAAAATCATGATCCCTGAACAATTGCTTGATACATACTTGAAAGGCCCTTTTGTTTCAGAACCGTCTGCCTCCCAACCGGATTCCCATTCAATGACATAACTGGTATTGCCTTTGATGGGTATGATCTTATATTTCCCTTCTGATGTTTCTGTTGATGTGTAGACGGTTGCATCTCCCATTTCATGTTTTTCGCCGGGCTCAAATTTTGGCCAGCTAAAACCACTCGAACTCATACCGCCAATCATTTTCCATTTTTGGCCCTGTTTTTTCCAGGTATGGGTAATCCGGCCACTGCGGTTGCCATCATCTCTCTTAAATATATACGAATAAAAAACAACAGCCG
>JAAEMC010000712.1 GCA_024225895.1 Desulfobacteraceae bacterium
ATTCAATAAAAGAGCTGTTTTAATAATAATTACTTGACGAACAATGAATTCACATTTATAATTCGAAACATGTCGAACTTTGAAACAACTATTAATGATGATAAAAAAATTAAAACTTTTTCACGGATATTTAAAGCCCTGTCCAATCCCAACCGGCTGAAAATTATGTTGGAATTAACCAGCTGCCATAAAGGCCAAGAATCATTCTCAGCCAGCATGGATGCGGACCAGGTGGAAAACTGCCAGCAAGAGTTTGCCCGGGAACTGGGTCTGGCACCCTCCACCATATCCCATCATTTCAAAGAACTCAGGAGAGCAGGCCTTTTAAAAATAAAAAGAGAAGGCAAAAGTTTTATTGTCTGGGTGGACAAGGAGGTTGTTGAATCCATCCGACAGCTATTTTGACTTTGGTTCTGCCGTATCCTGTTTTTTTGGTTGTTTACTTCGAAAGTTTTCGATGTTTAAATTTTACGAACAACGAAAGAAAGGAGCTACAAATGAAAATCACTGCTATTTTAGGAAGTCCCAGGAAAAAAGGTGTCAGTTCATCCATTGCGCTCAGTTTTTTAGAGAAAGCCAAAACCCTTGGTGCTGATGCCAATTACCATGTTTTAAACAAGATGACGTATCAGGGGTGCCAGGCCTGTTCCGCTTGTAAATCAACCCGGGAAGATTGTGCGTTCAATGATGATCTTACGCCTGTTTTAAAAGATATAGAGACTTCTGACATCACAGTTTTCGCTACCCCAATTTATTACGGGGATGTCACAGGCCAGTTTAAAACATTTTTTGACCGGACATGGTCTTTTGTCAAACCAGATTACATGACGAACCCTTCACCTGTCCGGCTGGATAAAGGCAAAAAAGCCTTGCTGATCATCAGCCAAGGCTATGAAGAAGAAAAACACAGGGATGTTCCTGAAAAATATATGGATTTCCTGAAAATGTACGGGTATGAAACGCATTTGATCCGATCTGTGGAAAGCAATATGGATGACGATGAAAAAATGAAACCCTTGATTGAGCGTGCCAAGGATCTGGCCACTGAAATGCTTGCATAACTTTTTTCCCTAAAGCCTGTCACCGCAGCAGGCTTTAGGGAATCCCCAAGGATCGGATCTGTCTTATCCGGATATTTCAGGCGAACCCTATCCCCGCACCAATTAATTACTTAATTTATCCAAAAGATTTTGACTAATACTGCCGGATAATATATAGTAAATTTAACTTACAGTTGGCATCACATTCATTTTCGAATTGGGTTGCGGACTTCTTTCAAACACGCTGAGAATTCTCTCTAATCGCATCTCTGGTCTTGAGTTTGGCATGTACCACCTGAAATTTTGATTTTTAATCACCATTGTTTTTTTACAAACGTGAAGATCATAATTTAACTTGAAAGGAGGTCATTAATGGAAGATCACTCCATGTATTACGACACCATCGTCAAAGTAACCAATGCAATTTCCCATTGCAAGGATCCGGAGGAAGTCGCCTTGCTTACGGCAGAAAGCGTTAAAACAGCGTTTAAAGCCAAAGGGTGCTCGGTCTTTCTTGTGGACAGAACAACCCGTGAGCTGGGTTTGGTCGCATCTAATGGCTTAAGCCAGGAATACCTCACCAAAGGGCCTATCCATTTTATGCAGACCATTGCAGAAGCAAAGGATGCTGTTCCCATCGCCATTTACGACGTCCTTGATGACCCGAGAATTCAGTATCCGGAACAGGCTTCAAAGGAAGGGATTTCCTCCCTGCTGGGTGTTCCCATTATCAGTCATGATAAAATTATTGGGGCACTGCGTGTCTATACAGCTGAACCATGGGAATTTTCAGTCAGTGATATCACCCTGATCCAGGCGGTGGCCCTGATTTGCGGTATGGCTATGGATATGTGCCGAATGTATAAAGGCTTTAAAACAAGCATTGAAGTGCTTAAAAACATGCGGGACATCAGTTCTTACGGCAGTAATAAATGGACGCCCTATGAGGGAGTTCCCAAAAGTGTGGATCCGACTACCACAAAATATTAAAACATTCTTAATCGATTTTTGCCCGGAGGTGCAGGGGAGCAGAATGGGGGTCCAAGGTCAGACCCCCATCCCTGCTATCCGGGAGTATAAAAGGATCGAAGGGTTTCAACCCCTTCTTTCACACCTTTGGCAGATGCGTCCAATGCTGTTTTTTCCCCAGGGGTTAAATCCAATTCAATGATCTTTTCTGCACCATTTTTTCCCAATAATACAGGTACGCCAAGAAAAATATCATTATACCCATACTCACCTCTTAGGTATGCAGATACCGGAACCACCCTTTTTTCATCCTTGACAATGGCTTCCACCATCTTGGCGGTTGAAGCGCCTGGTGCATAAAAAGCACTACCCTGTTTCAGGAGTGAAACGATTTCTCCGCCGCCGGTCCGGGTGCGGTTAATGAGTTGTTCTATGGTTTCGTCATCTAAAAGTTCCTGGATCGGTACACCACTTACCCTTGTAAACCGTGAAAGCGGTACCATACTATCCCCATGACCGCCTAGAACCATTGCCATAACATCACCGGGCCAGACACCTAATTTTTCGGCAATAAAATACCGGAACCGGGTGGAATCCAGAACCCCGGCCATTCCGATAACCCGTTTCAAGGCGAATCCGGATTCCTGCAATGTGACCATGGCAATGATATCCAACGGGTTTGACACGACAATTACAATGGCATTGGGCGCATATTCAGCAATAGCCTGGGCAGCTTTTTTGGCAATATCCACATTGATTTTCATCAAATCCATCCGGTCCATGCCAGGTTTTCTCGGGATACCGGCAGTTATCACCACTACATCTGAATCTTTAATGTCCTTATAATCATTTGTCCCGGAAATATGTACACTGTATTTTCTCATGGGCGCAGCATGTAAATAATCCAATGCCTTTGCCTGGGGAAGGCCTTCCACAACATCAACCATGACAATATCTGCCAGGTTTTTTTCTGCAATATAATAGACGGCAGTAGCACCCACATGCCCTGAACCGATTATCGATACTTTATGCATTACTTGGCCTCCTTCATTGTCTGGGTTATCAATTGGGCGGATTTCTTCAAAATATCAACCTCCCGGGAATTTAAAGCAGGCTCGATGGTTTTTGAGATCCCATCCTTTCCAATAATGGCCGGAAGGGACAATGCCACATCTGAGATGCCGAACTGGCCGGACAACGCATGGGATACAGACATCAGACGTCCGGTATTCAGGCAGATGGCCTCTGCCAGATCTGCGGCCACGGCTGAAGGTCCGTAATATGCGCTGGCACGTCCTGCCAGCTCCACTATTAAAGCACCTGCATTCCGGGTCTGTTCAAGCAACTCATTGATCTTTTCAGGCGGCATGAAATTGTCAATGGAGACACCGGACACACAACAATAATCTTTGAGAAGAATCATATCATCCGTGTGCCTGCCCACGACCTGAGCAGCCACATTTTCCATGGAAACTTTTAATTCCTGGGCAATTAGATACCTTAACCGTGTTGCATCCAGCACACCGCCAAGGCCAATCACCTGTGAGGACAAAAGATTTGATTCTTGCACAAACAATGTAGTTAAAAGATCCACCGGTTCTGATACGATTACAACTTTTGTGTTGGGATTGGTAATCTTTGAGGCATATGCACTGATTATTTTTTTATTCTCTTGAAAAAGGGAGTCCCGTTTCATGCCGGATTTTCGAACTGCGCCAGCCGTAATGATTACGATGTTGCAGTCCAAAATATCTTCTGCCTTATCCGTTCCCCGGATTTTTGTCCGGTAACCGCGTATGGGAGCGGCTTCCATCATATCCAGAGCCTTTCCTTTGGCCATTCCTTCCTGGATGTCATATAAAATGATGTGGTCCACACCTTTTTCAGCCAGGAAAAAAGCGGTATTTGCCCCTACATTTCCACTGCCGATTATTCCGATCATTTAAGACCTCCTGTTATTTATTAACCAAGAATTAATTGAATAGTAAACAACTCGTATGGTTACTCATTCATAATAAAATCAAGGATCAAGGGTATCAATTCATCCTTATATTCTGTCTCAAACAATTGTTGTGCATGGGCACTTCCCTCATAAACTTTTAAAGTCCTGGGGTCATCTGATTTATCATATAATGACTGCATTTCACTTAGCGATACAAATGTATCCTCAGAGGCCGCAACAAACAGCTTTTTGATTTTCTTATTCTGAACAGGTTTGCCCAGGTATGGTGCAAGCGCAACGACTAAGTTGATATTTGGTTTGGGATTTTTGGCAAGGGTTGTGAGAACTGAGCCGCCTCCTGCACTGCCCCCGACCAAGCCGATCCGATCAAACCCCTTTTTCTCAAGAAATGTAATAGCAGCCAAAATAATGTGCTCTGACTGATTGCCCAAACAAAGAGAAGCGATCTTTTTTTTCTGAAGCTGATCTGCCAGAAATGACCAGCTCGTATAACTGAAATTCATCCCTGGGACAAAGACAACCGCCTTCTTTCCATCTGCCTTAAAGAATCCTGCATCGCTGTTGTACCATCCATTGGCTGATTGAAGGTTTATTTTTTCATAATCATATTTTTCCTCAGCTGCTGCAGTTTGGATCAGGCTGATCCCAAGAAAAAGTATTATCATCATTTGAAAGACATTTCTAACAGTACTATCCATAATTTCCTTCTCCTAAGTTAAGCAGTTACCGATAGAGGGTATAAAGGCTATCTTCGGATCAACAATTCATACAGTCTTTCTTTACCTGCTGACACGAAAAAGTTCATACCATTCTATACAAATTGCTTTCGGCTGTTTTTAGATTTGAAAATTAGACAAGTCAGAATGTGGCGACCGGCAATTGATTTACGAGCTATAGCAGCGGCATCTGTTTGATCATTAAGCACAGCCAAATTTGAATCCCAGATTGGATAAGAAAAGATAATCCTTTCAGTATCTGGATATTCAAACTTCTTATTTCAAGACCGGCGGGTTGTCAAGCAGATGAAGATATAAAATAATAAAAAAGGGATTGCCTTTCGGGTCAAAGACCCTTTGGCAATCCCTTTTAATGCTTTACTAAATTTTTAAACTACAGGCCTGGGAAGCACATTTGCCCTTTTAGCAATCTCGGGAACCATATGCTCCCATTCAATTGCCATCATGTGGACACCTGCCACACCTTCCATTTCCTTGAATTCTTCAACCTGCTCAAGGGCAAATTTAATTCCCTCTTCTGCCTGGTCTTTTTTATCAACACCTTTAAGGCGTTTGATCAAAGAATCAGGAATATCCATACCCGGAACAAATTTGGACATAAAATTTGCCATACCGGCATTCTTCATAGGCGTTACCCCGGCAAGAATATAGCATTTTTCATGGAGACCCATGTCCACGGTCTTTTTCATAAAATCCCTGAATTTTTCCATATTAAATATACACTGGGTCTGAATAAAATCAGCACCAGCTTCTATTTTATTGGCAAGTCTGTATACCCTGTATTCATAAGGATCGGCAAAGGGATTTGCTGCGGCTCCAATGAACATTTTGGGAGGAACATCAATATCTTCATCATTTAAAAATTTACCCTCATCCCTCATTTTCTTTACCATGGCAATCAATTGCATGGAGTCGATATCATGAACATTTTTTGCATCTGGATGGTTTCCAAATGTCTGATGATCACCTGAAAGACAGAGCATATTCCTGATACCCAGTGCATATGCCCCCAGGATATCACTCATCATGGCCAGACGATTTCTGTCACGGCAAACCATCTGGAAATTAGGCTCAAGCCCTTCTTCAATCATCAGGGCTGATCCTGCAATGGAAGACATCCTTACCACTGCTGTCTGATTATCTGTCATATTTACAGCATCTACATTGCCTTTCAGATGGCTTAATTTTTCTTTGAGATGCTCAACATTTGCACCTTTTGGTGGTCCGCATTCTCCTGTAAAAGCGAAATGTCCTGCTGCTAGAACCTTTTCAAGATTACTGCCAGATTTGAGTTCAGTCATTTTGGTTCTCTCCTTTGTGTTTTATATGTTCCCCTGAACCAATTCTTCTCTAATACTTCTCCTGGGGCCGCCATCTCTGGCTGTTTTCCAGCTCTTGGCACCCTTTACGCCAAGGAGATCTTCCAGCTGTCCCTGCTCCATTTTCTTTCTGACAATGGAATCCCAGATGCATTCGGTATCTTTGTTTATTTCACAGTTACCATTGGATGACCCACCGCAAGGACCATGCAAAAGGCTTTTGGCACATCGTGCAATGGGACACAGCCCTCCGAAATTATGGATGCCGCAGGTGCCGCATCCGGCGCACCTCTCCTCCCACACCCCATGCTCGGTCGCACCACCAAAAAAGGTAGTGTTCACAGCAGGATAAAATTTTTGTTCCTTGTAGGCTTCCGACAAAAATTGCGGGCCAACGCCGCACGCCATTGAGATAACAGCATCATAATCATTCACGGTCTCACTGATCTGTTCCACATACTCCCTGTCGCACTGTCTTTCAAGCACATGAGTATCGATGTCGATCTCTTTACCAGCTTTTTTCCGGGCAATCTTCATAGATGAGGCCAGAATTTCAACTTCCTTGAGCCCCCCGGTATTACAGACAGTAACACACCCTTTACATCCGACGAGGAGGATTTTTTTATCCCCTTCAACCATCGCTAATATCTCATCAAGAGACTTACGATCTGCAACTATCATTATTCACCTCTTATTTGGTTGATTTGGCCGGTCCACCAGATGAACTCGGGTTGAACCGGCACAAAATTCGGTATTTTAAACATTTCCCTTAAGCCGCATTGCTATTTTTTATGGGTGTTGGCCCCAATTGCCTGATCTGGTCAACCATCTCATTGGCAATCTCGGCAAATCTTGCCCCTTGAGCCGACGAAAGATTATACATTTCGACCCGTTCGGATTCAATACCCAATTCCTCAAGGATCTTTTTAACATACTTCACCTTTCTTTTGGCCTTTAGATTGCCTTCTATGTAATGGCATTCCCCTTCAAGGCAACCTGCCACATATACACCGTCTGCTCCATCCTCCATTGCATTTAAAAGATGGATAATATCCACTCTTCCCGTGCATGGTACCTGAATAATCTTCACTTCAGCAGGATAGGTCAATCTCATGGAACCTGCCAGGTCCCCGGCTGCATACGCTCAATATTGGCAGCAAAAAGCAATGATTTTCGGTTCAAATTCTTGCGTCATAATTATTAACCTCCGTTAATCGAAGATGACTTGTAATTTTATTAATTATTCAACCGTTTCAAAAAGCGCATCAGTTTTGGCAATAATCTGCTGATCCGTAAAATGATTCAGTTTAATAGCCTTTCCGGGACACTCGGCAACACAAGCGCCGCAGCCATGACACTCAGCTGCATCAATCTGTGCATATCCATCCGCATGGATATAGGGGATGGAATAAGGACACGTCCGCACACATGTTAAACAAACCGCGCATTTTTCCGGGGTTACATCAGCAACAACGCCGCCCACCATGAGTGAATCCCTTGAAAGGATGGTCATGGCCCTGGCAACAGAAGCTCTGGCCTGGGCAATGCTCTCTTCAATTGGTTTGGGATAGTGGGCAAGACCTGCAACAAAGAGTCCGTCAGAAGCAAAATCAACCGGCCTTAATTTGGCATGGGCCTCCACCAGGAAGCCTTCTGCATTAACCGGCACTTTAAATTTCTCATAAAGTTTTTTATTATCTGCTGCCACGATTCCCGATGCCAGTACGACAAGATCCGGATTGATCTTAACCGGCATCTGAAGTACATGGTCAATGACATTGAATTCCAGCTCGCCTTCAGTGGTTTTCCTTAATTCAGGCATTTTTTCAAGGTCGTAACGAATGAACAATACGCCTTTCTCCCTGGCTTCCTGGTAAAGATCTTCCCTGAACCCATAGGAACGGATATCCCTGTAAACTACATAGACCCTTATCCTTGGATTTTTCTTTTTTAGGGTCAACGCACTTTTCAAGCTGTGGGTACAGCAGACTTTACTGCAATAAGGATTCTCTTCATTTCTGGAGCCCACACACTGAACAAAAACGACAGCCTTGGCCTTTTCAAGCCTTGGGTCTTCTTCTCTTAAGGCCGCATCCATATCCAGATGGGTCAACACATCTGAATGGTCTCCATAAAGATATTCATCGGGCTTATACTCCATTCCGCCGGTGGCAAGGATGGCTGCGCCATGCTCTATGGTCACTTCATCACCGCCATTATTCCTTTGGAGTGCGGTAATAAAATTTCCCATGGAGCCGGTAGTCTTTTTCACCTGGGTATCCAGGTGGAGGTTAATGGATTCATATTCTTTTGTCTTTGAAATCAGATCCTCAATATAGCCTGAAATGGATTCACCTTTCCAGGTCCCGTTGAGGCTTGTAGCAATCCCGCCCAACGTCCCGGTTTTTTCCACTAGATGGACATCAATACCCTGGTTGGCTGCATTGATGGCAGCTTCCATGCCGGCCACACCGCCGCCAATGACCAGGATGCTCTTTTTGATATTCAGGCTGACCTTGTGGAGAGGCTCAATAAAGGTAGCCTTGGCCACGGCCATTCGAACCAGATCCTTTGCTTTATCAGTGGCTCTTTCAGGTTCATTCATATGGACCCAGGTATTCTGGTCCCGGATATTAGCCATTTCAAAGAGATACCGGTTCAAGCCCGCATCCCTTATAGTTTCTTGGAATAATGGCTCATGGGTCCTGGGAGAACAGGCAGCCACAACAATTCTGTTGAGCTTGTGTTCTTTAATCATCTCTTTCATATGATCCTGTGAATCCTGGGAACAGGTAAAGAGTTTGTCCTCAACATGAGCCACATATGGCAGTGTTTTGGCATAATCACGAACTGCCGGCACATCAGCAACACCACCAATATTAATACCACAGTTGCAGACCCATACCCCGATCCTGGGGTCTTGTCCTGAAAAATCATTTTCAGGCGGAAGCTCTCTGGTCCGGGTCATGGTCCATCTGCCGTCTTTCAATTCCATAGCAGCCGTGGCTGCCGCGGCGGATGCCTCCATAACGGAACCCGGTATATCCTTGGGTTCCTGAAAAGAGCCGCAGACATATACACCTTTTTTAGAGGTACAGACCGGTGAAAGGTTGCTTGTTTCGGCGAATCCATGACCATTCAGTTCAATGCCCATCTTTTGCGCCAACACCTGAGCATCCTTGTTGGGAGCAAGCCCTATGGAAAGCACAACCATGTCAAATATTTCTTCGACTGTGTTCCCGGCTTCGGTAGCATAAACAATTCTTAAGCGGTCATCTTTTTCAGGGAATACCGAATGGATTCTTGACCTGACAAATCTGACCCCGCTATTGTCCTGCGCCCGGATGTTATATTTATCAAAATCTTTTCCATGGGTTCTCATATCCATGAAAAAGATGGCGGTATCAAGGTTTTCACCGCTGTGTTCTTTTGCAATCACTGCCTGCTTATTGGCATACATGCAGCAGACACCGGAACAATAGGAATTATCTCCCTTATTAATGTCTCTGGAGCCCACGCACTGAAGCCAGGCGATCTTTGCAGGTTCTTTGTGATCCGAGGGCCTTACCAGATGGCCCTCATAGGGTCCTGATGCAGACAGGATTCTTTCGAATTCCAGACTAGTAACAATATTGGGATTGACGCCATAGTAGTATGAAACCATATTGGCTGGTTCAAAGGGTGTAAATCCCGGGGCAAGAATTATGGCCCCGACTTCAATATCGTGCTCCTTGAACGCCATGGAATGATCCACTGCATTGGCAAGGCAGGCATCTACACATTGCATACACTCGGAACAATATCCGCAGTTAATGCATCGGGCCGCCTCTTTTTCACCGTCTTCCTTATTATATCCAAGCTCAACCTCATTGAAATTACCGGCTCGTTTGTCAACGGCAAGTTCCGGCATTTTATACCGGCTTTGCTGTTCAAAACCTTCTGCCGGTCTGTAGGAAGGCCTATCTACAACCGGAAGTTCCCTGCCTTCTGCCATGTCTGCGCCTGTCAGATACCGGAAAATTGATTCGGCTGCTTCCATGCCCGCGGCAATGGCTGCGATGGCGACACTGGGACCTGTCTGAACATCCCCGCCGGCAAAAACCCCTTCCTTATCGGTTGCAAAAGTAACAGGATTGACTTCGGTGGTGTTCCATTTGCTTATTTTTATGTCGGCAAGATCTTCAAGAATCGAGATGTCCGGCCGCTGGCCAATGGCGGGTATTAATTGATCGATGTCAATGTCATACTCGCTTCCCGGAACCGGAACCGGCCGTCTTCTCCCCGAAGAATCGGGCTCGCCAAGTTCCATTTTTAAGACCCTTAAACCTGCAACCTTTCCGTCTTTTTCAATGACCATCTGCGGCGCTTCAAGATAGGCGATTTCAACGCCTTCATCTTCAGCCGCACAGATTTCCTCTTCCCAGGCCGGCATTTCTTTACGTGTCCGGCGGTAAATAATGGTTACCTTTTCAGCACCCAGCCTTACAGCACTTCTTGCCACGTCAATGGCAACGTTTCCGCCACCGATAATGGCGACGTTTTTGCCAACTTGTGTGGTACCGGTCAGATTGAGTTCTCTAAGCATCGTAACGCCCTGCCGGACGCCGTCAAGATCTTCACCCGGGATGCCTAATTCTATTCCTTTATGGGCACCCAGTCCCAGGAAGACAGAATCATAGCCGTCAGCCATAAGGCTGTCCACGGTAAAATCCTCCCCCAGACGGGTGTTTAGCTTTAATTCAACGCCAAGATTTGTAACGACCTCAATATCTTTATCCAGCACTTCCCTTGGCAGTCTATGCTCAGGAATACCGACCCTGAGCATACCGCCTGCCTGGGGCATTGCTTCAAATATGATTGAATCTACACCTTTTTTTGCAAGATGATAGGCTGCAGACAGCCCTGCAGGACCAGATCCGATAATGGCAACTTTTTTGCCAATCTTATCTGCACACTCAATTTCAACCTTTCTTGGGTCAAAACTGTCGGCTGCCAGTCTTTTTAAATCCCTGATGGCCACCGGCTCATCCACTTCGCAGCGGCGGCAGGCATCCTCACACTCATGGGGGCAAACCCTGCCCAGAACACCGGGCAACGGAAGCTGTTCCATTATTATTTCAAGGGATTCCTTGTATTTGCCCTGTTTAACCATTTGTACATATCCCTGGACATTGAGTCCGGCAGGACAGGTCAAACGGCAAGGTGCTTTGTCCTTTTTTTCGATGGCAAAGGCAGAAGGCATTGCCTGGGGGTACAGCTTAAATGCCGCTTTTCTTTGTCCCAATCCTTCATCAAACAGGCTGGGCAGTTCCACTGGGCAAACCTTGGAACATTCACCGCAGGCAGTACACTTTTCCAAATCAATGAATCTGGACTCCTGCTTTACCTTTACCTTGAAGTCTCCTTCTTCACCTTCCACTCCAGCTATTTCAGACATATTCAACAATTCGATATTGAGATGCCTTCCTGCTTCAACAAGCTTTGGTGAAATAATGCACATAGAGCAGTCATTGGTGGGAAAAGTTTTATCCAACTGTGCCATTGTTCCGCCAATGGCAGTATTTTTATCAACCAGGTAGACAAGGTAGCCTGAATCTGCCAGATCCAGAGAAGCCTGAATACCAGCGATACCGGCACCGACTACCATTACCGATCCTTTTGCTTTTTCGGCCATGTGGATCCCTCCTTTTTATAGTCCCACTTCAGCCAGATCCGGCCCAAGATAGGTTCGTTCGGTTTCAGCCAGCATATCCATGGCCAGCGCAATAATGGTCCACAAGTGTACCACATGATAGTCAGCCCCATAGTGATGGCCGATGTCCTCAATCTGTCCGTGACAGTTATGGCAGGGTGCAATCACATAAGTGGCACCTGTGGCCATGATCTGGTTGAATTTGGTCTTGCCATAAGCCCGCCGCTGGTCGGGGAATCCTGCCTGCAGCGCTCCACCACCGCCGCCGCAGCAATAATTATTATCCCGATTGGGAACGGTATCGATGAAATTCTCTTCTCCCACAACGGTCTTTATCACAAACCTCAAATCATCAACAATTTTATTGGAGCCGCTCTTCCTGCCGATATTGCAGGGATCCTGAACAGTAAATTTTGCCCCGAGATCCTTGTTCCAGTCAGAGTTGACTTTAAGTTTTCCTTCTCTGATCCATTGGGCGTATAATTCAATGATTGTTATCATTTCAAATTTATGAGGGATGTTGAATCTGCGCAATCCTTCCAGGATCGCAAAGTAGGAGTGCCCTCACTCCGTATTGACCACATAGGGGCTTTTTAAATTATTGTCGATGTGATGGACAAACTCCTCTATGATATATTTCCAGCCTTCAAGATCGGCCAAAAACATGCAATAATTTTCTCCGGCCCACATTACGGAAGGATAGGTCCAATCCGCACCTACCTTATGAAGAATTTTCCATAAAGGTCCCATCTCCTCAGGTTCGGTAACAGGCTCTCTGGAATTCTGGTTCAGCACCATATTGGCGCCGACTCTGTCCACGGTTACCTCTAATCCTGAAAACTCGGGTTGCTCATCCCGGATCTCTTCTGCCACATCCAGAACCGTAAACTCAAAATCCTCTTTTGCGGCTCCCATGGCACTGCCTGTCCGGATATGCTGATCACAGGAACCCAAAATCCCTTTAGGCCGTTTTTCCCTTGGTACACTGGCCCGAAGATTGAAAATCAGAGCAGGTATATTAATTTTCATGGGACAAGCAAGCACACAACGGGCGCACATACTACAGACCCACTTCCAATCCGATTTCTTAACCTCTTCATCCATACCTAAATTCAGCATTCTGATAAGCTTTCTCGGGTCCATGTCTAACTGCTCAGAAGCCGGACACCCGCCTGTACAAGTCCCACAGGTCAGACAAAAATCAAAGTTCGCGTCAGGCACCTTGTCGAGAACCTCATCTTTAAATTCGGGGTCAAGGTTATCAATTTTTATTGCCTCTGCCATTTTAAAGTTCTCCCTTATCTCAATTTGGCTGCATTCAAATACTGTCCTAGTTTGTCTTCACCACCAATGGTGATGATGTGTACACCTTGGCAGACATCTTTCAGGCTTTTCACAGTATCAGAAAAGAGCTCAATACTCGCTTTTGTCTTATCCGGCGCTTTCATCAGCTTCTGGATAACCCACTCAGGTACAAGACCGGACTTAAAATGACGGTTTAAAAACTTTCCCATTCCTGCGGTTCTGAGAATCATAACCTCAGCAATCACAGGCACCTTAAACTGACCAGCCTGTTTCATGAATTTCGCAAACTGGTCCACATCAAAAATAGGGGTGGTTAAAAAGTACCCGGTCCCCACATTCATCATATCTTCCATTTCCTCCATGCCGCGCTTGGGCATTTGCCTTCCCCAGGGCGTCTCAACCCCCGAGCCCAGAACAAAATCCATTTTGGAATCCAGTTCGGTTCCTTCAATAGTCTGGCCTTCTTTGAGATGATCGAGAACAGATGCAAGCTTACCTGAGTCCACATGAAAGAACATTGATTCTTGAAGTGTATCCCCGGAAATCCGATAATCCTCGGTAAAAACAAGAAGATTCTCTACACCGGTTTCATGGGCCGAAGTCAAATCCTTTTGAAGCTGATAACGGTTTTTGTCCCTTGTGGTGGTCTGGTAAATGGCATTAAAATTATTTTGTTTTAATAGGTCGCAGGTTTTAATGGTATCCCCGACCACGCCTTCAAGCTCCACTTCTGAAACCGACACACCATCCACACGGCCACGGACCTTACCCAAACTGTCAATAAGTGTCTCAGGCTCATCTTCTCCAAGTGGTGCCTGGATCTCTGACGTTACGACAAATCTCTTTTTTTCTAAAGCTTCTTTCAAATTCATGATCTGCCTCCTTCTTATTTTAATCCAAGTAATTTTGCCACTTCATCTTTGAGCTGGGGCAGTGGTAATGGCTTGGAAAAACAGACGTCTGCGCCATTTTCCTTCATTTTCGCAAATTTTTCATCATCAAGATATGCCGACAAAACTATAATCTTGGTATGCTGTGTCTTTTCATTACTCTTGATCTTTTTGCAGACTTCATAGCCTTTGATATCAGGCATCATGATGTCCAGAATCAAAATATCCGGGTTAAAATGGTTTACCTGAAGTCCTGCTTCAAAACCATCTGAAGCAGAAAGTACTTCATAGTTAAATTCATCCTCTTCTAATGCCTGGACAATTGACTCCACAATAATCATGTCGTCATCCACAACCAGAATTTTTTTCCGGGAACCGTCATCCTGTTCTTCGGGAATCGGGATGCCCTGTTTTTTCATAAAGGCTTCGAGATCAGCCTTTTTAATTCTCCGATGGCCGCCGACGGTCTTATATGCCTTGATGTGGCCGGCTTCCACCCAATTAATAATGGTTTTTGAAGAAACATTGCAATACTGACTTGCGGTAAATACGGTCAAGGTGTCTTCCATAATGCCTCCCTTTTTAGACTTATGGTTTTTTAGATTTTACAGATATTACATTCATTTCACTTTGTCAAGTGCTCGTAATAAATAAAATAACTGAAATAACTGAATACGTCAAGAGTTAATATAATTGACTTAATCGGCAATGCTTTTAGGATTAAGAAAATTCGAAGAAATTCAAATTTTTATTAAAATGGGAACAAAAAATGATTTTTTTTACAAATTCTTCTTAATTTTCCAAAAAATATAACCACAGAACATGTAAATCAAGATGGATGGATTGGCATCACAGACATAGGCCTGTTCATAAGACATCTTTGGTACTATTTAATCTTTGCCACCATGAAGTGTACTGCCCTTTTCTTTTTGGTGAGCAGAATTACCTGTTTGGTGAAAACAGCAACCATACAGTAAAATTAATTAATCGTTCGAGTACCATCCAGACCGTATCGAACTTTTTTCACCCTGTGATTTTATCATTTGTTTTTTGAGGTGGCCGCTATTAATCCAGGGGCAGCTTAATGGTAAACTTGGTACCTTCCCCTAAGGTGGATTCCACATTAATATCCCCGTCATGGTCCTTGATAAATCCATAGCAGACGGAAAGCCCCAATCCCACCCCCTGGACACTCTCTTTTTTTGTCGTAAAAAATGAATCAAATATTTTTTCAATATACTCAGGTTTTATTCCGGTGCCGGTATCTTCTATTATAATATAGAGCCAGGGGGCACTCACCTGGGTAGTAATATACAGGTGACCACCTTCAGGCATGGCATACATGGCATTGGAAAACATATTGATAAATACCTGGCGCAACTGGTCTTTAGAAGCAGTTATTTTGCTGGGATTTTTTGCCAGATTCATTACATGCTTGATGGAATTTTCCCTGAAACGTTTTTCATAGAGTAAAAGCAGTTCATCAACCACAGTGTTGATATCAAGCTCCATCTTTTTTTCCTGATCCGGTTTTGAAAAAGAAAGCATTTTTTTTAGCATATCTGCCAGACGCATGGTCTCCGAAAGGGACATATCCAATAGCTTGCGTCTTTTATTCTGGGGAGAGATCTCGGTTTTCATCAGCTCAAGGGTATTCATAATACCAAATAACGGGTTATTTAATTCATGGGCAACCTGGGAAGTCAGCCGTCCCATGGCTGCCAGTTTTTCCGACTGCAAAAGATGCTGGCGCGCCTCAGATAATTCCCTTTCCATTTTTAGCCGCTCTTTAAGATCTACAAAAATTGCAACAGAAGCCAGCTCATTACCCTTCTCATCATATACAAGGCTTGCTGAAAGATTTCCTTCCACCACATCCCCGTCCGGTTTCTCAAAGGTCAAGGGGTAAGAATTAAGTTTCCCCTTTCCCCCATATCCATCATCCCGCATCCGTTTCATCACTTTAACCGCCACATCCCGGGAGTAAATCTGCTGGATGGTCTTTTTTTCAACCACATCTTCGGCGTTCAGGCCGAAGGTTTCAGCCGCACCGTTATTCCATAATTTTACAAGCCCCTGTAAATCCATTGCCATAATGGCATTGGGGGAACAAGAAATAGTTTTATCCAAAAAATCATAGGCCTCGCGGATCTGGTTTTCGATTTTTTTACGCTGGGTCTGGTCAACCACAATACCTTCATAGCCCAGAACTTCGTCATCCAAACCATACCGGACATTGCAGGTTAAAAGGATATGCAAAATTGTGCCATCCCGGCGGCGCCACCGGACCTCATAATTCGTAACTCTGCCGTCCTTTTCAATGATATCCATGTATTCCCGGCGGTCATCGGGTTTCAGATAAACATCCGTAGCCAAGTCAAGGGAGAGAAACTCCTCTTTATCTTCATATCCTAGTATTTTTAAAAGCGCTGGATTTACGTCAAGAAAGCGCCCTTCCTTGCTGCTGATAAACACGCCGCAACCAGCATGGGTAAACAACCTTTGGTAGCTTTCCTTTGAAGATTTCAACTTGGCTTCCTGTTCAACCCTCTGTGTAATATCCCGGTAGATGGTCAGTTTGGATCGGGTACCATCCCTGTTAGTGACCGGAAGCTCTGAAAGACTGAAATTTTTCTTCACCGATTCCAGGTAGACTTCGCTATGGTGGGTCTCGTTCTTTCCGAAAATTGCATCATACTTGCAGAAATCACATGGTTCTTCAGCACCAGTAATCACTTCATAGCATTTTTTACCCACACCGTCCCCAAAGAGATTTGTCATGAATTTATTCATATATTCAACAGTAAAATCTTCACTGGTGATATAAATCCCTTCCTCAAACGCATCCAGTGCATCCATAATTTTCGGTGTATGATCCTGCATTAAAAGCTCCTTTGAAAATTTAATGAGTTAACTTTTGAATTCAAGTCAAGGTTGTTTGCTTTTTGCTAAGAACAGCTTGTTTTTTTAAACTTAAAAACCGATTCTTGAAAAGAAATCCTATACCATATATAAAATGATTAACTATAATATAAAGTGATCAGCTAACAATATCAACTTTGGAATAATAACATGACCGGATCAGACAAAGAAGTCCACCACTTTTATGCACAGGTTTACTATGAAGACACTGACCATTCAGGCGTGGTCTACCATGCCAATTATTTAAAATATTTTGAAAGAGCCAGAGAAGATATCATCGGCGTAAACACCCTTTCAAAAATGTGGCATGAGGATGGTATTGGGTTTGCTGTCTATAAACTAAACGTTGGTTACCATGACGGCGCTGTTTTCGGTGAGAAACTTGATATCAGGACTTCGTGGGTAAAAGATGGTGATTATCGGATCATTTTTACCCATGAAGCATGGAAGCCTGCGGCGGCTAAACCCGCCGTATCCTGTACTCTTGAACTTGTATGCCTGGGACCAAACAAACAATTAATACCGATACCGACTTTAACTTTTCTTAATTAGAAGCCAATTTTCAATCAAAAACAAATCTCAATTTAACCGTAAATTGAGATGGTTAAATTTGGTCACTTTCTTTATGAACATTATTTACCCCTACTTTGTGGCATCTATCTTAATTTCATACTAAATAATTCAAATTAAAAATTTTGACATTCCTATTTTTTTGTTGACAAACCAACGGGTTTTTTTCTAAAACATTTCCTACAAAATTAGTAGGAAATTATCCATTACAATTTAGTTAAAAACCAAATGACAATTACACCTATAATTTCAACCAGGGGATCGGGTTATGTCTATACAAAAATCGATTAAACTGCTGCTTGCAGCAGCAGCTATCCTTTTTCTATTTCCTTTTGTTGCCCAGACCAAAGTAATCGTGGAAGAGCCGGGCGAAATGCGGTCTGACATCTTAACCATTGATATTCCTTCGTCTGACAGCCATAAAGATATGCCGGCAGTTCACTTTGTACATGGTATCCACAGCCAGGCGGTCGAAGGCCAGTGCATAAAATGCCATGAACAAAAAGACGGTGTGTTCTCATTTAAATTCAAACGGACCGAGAACAACCTCAAAGGCGATGCATTTATGGATCTTTACCATGACAATTGTACCAGTTGCCATGAAGAGATGAAGAAATCCAAAAAGAAATCAGGGCCATTGGCTGCAGAATGCCGGGCATGCCACAATGCCGAGTTTAAAAAAGGTTCATCCTGGGCTGATCTTGAATTTGACCGCTCGCTTCATTTCAGACACGAAACCACAAAAGAGATTAAGTCGGATAGTAAGGCTGAAGAAACCAATTGCAGCGTCTGCCACCACAAGTACAATAAAAAGACCAAAAAAATCTATTACCAGAAAGGTGAGGAAGAATCCTGCACATATTGTCACAGGGAAAAAGAGATAGATGATATCCGGTCAGCCAGAAATGCTTCCCATGACTCCTGTGTTGCCTGTCACCTTCAGCTTAAAGAAAAATCGATCAAAGCAGGTCCGGTGAATTGCTTTGGCTGCCATGACACGGTGGAACAAGACAAGATTGAAGTGGTAAAGGATATCCCCAGGCTCAAACGGAATCAGCCGGATGCAGTTCTATTAACGGGTTGGGGAGATCTGGGCACCAACAGAAAAGAAAATAAAAAAATTATCGATCAGCACATGAAGCCGGTTGTTTTCAACCACGTTGTCCATGAAAAGGCTAATACATCCTGCAAGTCCTGCCACCACGAAACCCTAAAAAAATGTAATGCATGCCATACGGAAAAGGGCGAAGAAAAAGGCGGTTTTCTCAAAATCGGCCAGGCCATGCATGTAACTGACAGCAATAAAAGTTGTATTGGATGCCATAATCAGGTAAAAATCCAGAAAGAGTGTGCTGGATGCCACTTTCAGATGCCGAATAAAGCATTAAAAGATTATGATTGCGAATCCTGTCACAGCTTTAAAAATCAAGGGAGGGGAGCATCAATATTTAAGAACAAAGATGAAACCGACCGCATTGCACAATCGCTTGCTGCCATTAGAAATTCCCAATACACTAAAGTGGCGGAAAAGGACATCCCGGAAACGGTTGTCATCAAAACCATTGCAAATGAATATAAAGCCAGCGAATTCCCCCATAGAATGGTTGTAAAAGCCATTTTTGAAAAAGTGGGGAAAAATAACATGGCAAAAGCATTCCACGGTAATGAAAAAGAGTTGTGTATGGGATGCCACCACAACAGCCC
>JAAEMC010000713.1 GCA_024225895.1 Desulfobacteraceae bacterium
AATTGGATAAACTCCATATCTTTGAGCGCCACACCCAACTCATAGGCCAATGCGAGGCCATCGCCCGTAATGCCGGATGCATTATTATTGTTCAAAAAAATTTGGGCAAAGCCGCAGCAACGGCCTTTATGCTATCCAGGATTCCCAGTCATAATTTGGAAATTTTTTACCCAGACGGGTAAGGACAGTTTTCACAATATGCTTTTGCTGGTCAAGAATACGGTTGAATTCATCTGTGTCTTCAGTTTGGGATTTTATCTCCCCCTGGAGCTGTTCCAACTGCTCAAACTCATCTTTTTTCAGCTCTTTTCTAAAATTTTTAACCGCTTCATCTCTCAGATTGCCGGGGATGTTCAGGTGATAATCCGGCAGTGATTTTTTTATCAAAGCTTCTGCAACCTTGTTCAATGAGCCAAATGGGCCAAAATCCATAACATCCTCCATATATGTATTTCATATTTTATTGTAATTTCTTCCAGCGGTATCTGAATGTATGGTGGTTCATATTTAAAAGTATAGCCGCCCTGCTCTCATTGTTCTTGGTAAGAGCAAGGGCCTGGGTCATATATTTTTTTTCCTCGGCAGCAAGTTGTTCTTTTCAGTCCATGCCCTGGTCAGATAAATCTGATAAAGAAGCCATGCCCGCTTCTTTTTTTTCAGAAAACGGTTCAGGATGCAGGCCTAATTCACTAATATCCAATATATCATTTTTTGCAATGAGCACACTTCGTTCCATTATATTTTTTAATTCCCTGACATTTCCGGTAAATGCGTGGGAAAGCAAAAATGCCTGGGCTTGATCTGAAATACCTATGATCTTCTTGCCGAATTTCTGATTAAATTCACATAAAAAATGTTTGGCAAGGGGAATGATATCCTCTTTTCTCTCGTTTAGGGACGGGATATTGGCCTTTACCACGCAAATTCTGAAATAGAGGTCTTTTCTGAATTCCTCTTTTTTAACCAGTGATTCAAGATCTTTGTTGGTTGCAGAGACAATCCTGGTTTTAACCACATATTTTTTAGTACCACCCACCTTATAGAATTCGCCGTTTTCTAAAAACCGCAGCAGTTTTGCCTGTCCGGCAGGACTTAAATCCGCCACTTCGTCCAGAAAAAGCGTGCCATTGTCCGCCTCTTCAATGAATCCCTTTTTCCCTCCTTTTTTAGCTCCTGAAAACGCGCCTCCTTCATAACCGAACAATTCGCTTTCAATGAGTTCTTCGGGAAAGGCTGAGCAGTTCACAGTAACTAAAGGCCCCCTGAAAACAGGGCTTCTGGCATGGATAGCCCTGGCAATCAGCTCCTTGCCAGTACCGGTCTCCCCGGCAATGAGAATGGGTGTATCCGGGCTTTTGGAAACCATATTGATAAAGTCCATGACATTTTCAATATTTTCGCTTTCCCCGATAAAGCAGGGCTGATTTTCATTTAAATACTTTTCCTGGAGAATTTTAACTTCCTTTACCAGGGAAATGGATGAAATGGCCTTTTTGATAGTCAACTCAAGGATATCCGGGTTAATGGGCTTCAAAATAAAATCAAAGGCCCCGCTTTTCATTGATGTTATAACCATATTGATATCTTCATAGGCTGTGATCATGATCACAGGAAGATCGGAATTGTCTTTCTTAATGATATCTAAAGCCTCAATACCGGACATCATGGGAAGACCTATATCCATCAGCACCAGGTCTAATTTTTTTCTATCTTCAAAGGATAGAAAGGATTCTGCATCGGTAAAAAGATGGATATCATATTCATCCGATAAAATGATATCAAGGGAATCCCTGATGGTTTCCTCATCATCCACAATGGCAATTGAATATCGTATCATTTGATTTCGTCTCTGCTTTTCAAGGGCAGTTCGATAATAAATTCTGCCCCGCCCGTTTTGGAGGCGCTGTATTTTAAAGATCCCTGGTGATCTTGAATAATGCGATGGCAGATGGATAACCCAATGCCGGAGCTATTTGTTTTTGTAGTATAAAAGGGATCAAATATTTTAGTCTGCCTTGAAATGGGAATACCAGGCCCTGAATCTTTTACCAGGATAGTAAAAGAGTCTTTTTGTCTAAAGGTTCTCAGTTCTATGATTTTTTCACCCGTATAATCTTTCATGGCCTCTGCTGCATTGGTGATCAGGTTTAAGACCACCTGTTCAATAAGGTGGGGTTCTGCAAAGCACTCTGTCAACTCCGGGTCGAGATCTTTGACAAACTTAATACCGCTTTTGCGAAGAGACACGGCTGTTAGTTTGGTTACGTCTTCAATATACTGATTTAAATTGGTCATGACAAAGCTGGGCATGCCGGGTTTTGAAAAATCCATGACCCGTTTAATAATGGATTCAATTTTCTTTGAAGCCAGCTCGATTTTATCAATGATGGACACCACCTGGTTGATATCGCCCATCTGGTTGTATATTTTTTTTAAAGCTTTAAGATAGATATAGATACCTGACAAAGGATTGCGTATTTCATGTGCGATACCGGCGGTTACCCGTCCCAGGGAGGTCATTTTATCCTGGATTTTTAAAAAACCCTCCACTTCCCTTGAATCGGTGATATCCATGGCATTGGTTAAGATGGATTCATTGCCCAGATAGTCAATTTTAGTGGCACTTAAAAGTGCCCACCTGATCTCTGATTCATGATGGCTTTTTTTGATGGGGTAATATCTGAAATCGGTTTCAATATGATCAATTTTATTGGAAACCAACTGGTTATACTGTCCTATAATCTTATCCCTGTCATCCTCATAAATATTTAAAAAATCCGGTGGTTCAAAGGCCTCTTTCATTAAGATATGAACCTTTCTCAGACCTGAATTTTTATAGACGATCTGGTGATCCCGGATAATGGATATACAATTCAATGAGTTTTCAATAAGGGTTTTAAAACGGATCTGACCTTTCTTTTCCGCATTTTTTGCAGCTTTTTGTTTTTCTTCCAATTCATGGCGATACAGGCCAAAAGCAATATCATCCGCAATTTCTTTGACTATGCTTTTTTCCAGGGCATCTGTGGCCAGTTCTTTTGGGATGGATAAGACCATGAAGCCGAAATTTTTTTCTTCATAGGAGAGCCGGACAGCCAGCGCTCCCCTTCCCCCATACTCCGGGGCAAGTATACAGTTTTTGCATTCTGTTACCGGGTCCTTTGCCACATATACACTTTCCGAGACCAGAGTATGTTTTACACAGAGGGTAAACTCCTTTTTCTTTAAATTATCACGCATCTTTTGAAACCGCTCATCAAACCCGGCATCTGCAACTTTTATCACATTACCTTTCTTATCCACCAAACCGATCCAGGCATTATAGTATCCCCTGTGCTTTACTAAAATGCGGCAAATACCCTGGATAATTGTTCCAGGATCATTTTCAGTGACAAGAAGGCGTCCGACAGTCCTGATAGCCTTTAAAACAAGACTCAAATGCTCATTTTTTTTTGTTTCGAATGCGTCCGACAACCCCTGGGCTCCTTTATCTATTTGTTTTCTATTGGATTTATTTGTTTTTTGTCTCAATCGCAAGAAAAACATTTGTTCACTTCTTCGAAAAGAGCCTTTTATCAGTCCACACATAGTTTGCCCCACAATATTGTTGATAACATTGTTGAACGATGCAGAAATCACCCGCTATATATACATAGCCTAACATCTTGAATACTGAACAAGGCATGTGACACAGCTTTTTTTGGATGGATTTTAAAATAGAATAATTTGTTACAAATTTTTACTTTAGACTTGAACCGGACTATACTATATCTATTAATAGCGGAATTTAAATTTCAAGGAAAATATACGTTTCATAAAAGAATCAAAGCTGTTTGTGCAAGAACAGAAGAATTCATTCCGGTTGAGGAGATAATATGAAAAAAGCCTTGCTGACCATTTTTGTACTGGTGTCATTGCCTTTTAATCTATACGCCCAAATTGATGCCGGTAAAATTGTAAAGAACGCCTTTGCTTACTGGCGGGGTGAAGCATCTGTCTCAATTGCCGCTATGACCATTCACCGCCCCGGATGGGAACGCCGCATGAAAATCAAGGCCTGGACCCAGGGTGAAACCGATTCGTTGTTTGTGATTATTGAACCTGCAAAGGACAAGGGCAACGGCACCTTGAAGCTTGCAAAAAGCATGTGGATGTACAATCCAAAAGTTAACCGGATTATCAAGCTGCCCCCTTCCATGATGTCCCAGGGCTGGCAGGGATCTGATTTTTCCAACAACGACCTTGCCAAAACAGACAGTATTATTAAGGATTATGTACATACTCTGGAGGAGACAACAATTGACCAGGGCAAAAAAATCTATCTGATAAAATCAATCCCAAAACCGGATGCGCCGGTTATATGGGGCATGATTAAACTGACCATCCGTGAGGATCACATCCTATTAAAAGAAGAATTTTTTGATGAAGATTTTGAAAGTGTGAAAGCCTTAACTGCATGGGATATTCAAATGACAGACAGCAAGCTTTTCCCCATGCAGTGGAAAATGCAAAAAACCGATGCAGCAGACGAATATACACAGTTTGTCTATGACAAGATTGAGTTTAAACAAAACTTAAGCAAAAGCATCTTCACCCGGACAAATCTTAAAAATCCGGGATTGTAAGGGAGAACAACATGTCAGTCGAGCTAAAAATGGCGTGGAGAAATATCTGGCGCAACCCCAGGCGGACGATCTTAACCATAGCGGCAATTGCCTTTGCCAGCTTGATTCTGGTATTTATGCTTTCTTTCCAGTTTGGGTGTTATGAAACAATGATAAACACCTCTGTCAAAATCAGCACCGGCCATCTGCAGGTAATGGCCCAGGGGTATCTTGAAGATAAAAAAATGCGTTTAGTCATCAAAGATCCGGAAAAGGTGGCCAGTGTGCTTAAGAAAGTTGAGGGTATTGATGCATATACCTTCAGGGCAAACGGATTCTCCTTGGTCTCGTCTGAAAGAAGAACCTACGGGGTTGTTGTAACCGGGATAGACCCTATAAAGGAAGCCAGTGTCTCAACCATTGAATCTTTAATCCGAAAAGGCAGCTATCTTGACCTTGAAGGTATTTACGATGTCCTCATAGGAGAAGCACTTTCCAGGAACCTGAAGGTGGATATCAATGATGAGCTGACCGTATTGGGACAGGGGCGTGACGGCTCCATTGCAGCAGCAGTATTGACCATAAAAGGCATTTTCGACTCGGGCATTGATGAATTTGACCGGAATGTGCTTATGATGGGGCTCAAAGGTTTTCAGGAAGTCTTTTCAATGGGGACAAGTGTTCATGAAGCCGTTATTACGGCACACTCCCTTGGGGACGTGGCCATGGTCAAGCAACAGATCCAAAATGACTTATCCCTACAAAGAAAGGATAGCGGCCTTAATGTCCCCGACTGGATGGAGATTATGCCGGGGCTTTTGCAGGGAATACAGATGGATCTTTTCAGCGGGATTATCATGTATATCATCCTGATTGTTGTGGTGGCATTTAGTATTTTTAATACATTTTTAATGGCTATTTTTGAAAGGACCCGGGAATTCGGTGTAATGATGGCCATTGGAACCACACCAGGCAGAATCACCAAACTTGTCATGTTTGAATCCGTCTGCATGACGCTGGTGGGTATTTTCTCAGGGATTTGCATTGGCAGCCTTCTTACACTCTATTTTCAAAAATACGGAATCTATATAGCCGGCACAGAAGACATTTTAAAAGAATACGGTATCCCTGACAGACTGTATCCCAGACTCTCTTTGATCTCGGCTTCAGCAGGGCCGCTGGTAGTATTTTTAATTACCTTTGTCTCATCTGTTTTCCCGGCTTTCAGGATTAGAAAGCTCAAACCGGTTGAAGCCATGAACGCTGTATAACACAGGAGCAAAACCAAATATTGGCCCGATGTATGGTCTTAAATGTCACAAACGTTTACAAAATTAGGGGGAATTAAGAAGATCAGATTATGTATGCCATATTAGCCTGGAGAAATATCTGGAGAAACCCGAGGCGGACCCTTGTCATCCTTCTGGCAGTGATCATTGGGGTTTGGAGCATGATTTTTTTAGGAGCACTCATGCGGGGAATGGAAAGTGAGATGTTAAGAAGCGCCATCTCCAACCTGACCGGAAGTATCCAGCTCCACCATAAAGATTACCTGGATGACCCTGTTGTTGAAAATGCCATGGATGATGTAAATCTACTTGATAAGGCCTTAAATGAAGTCCTTGGCCAGGATGTCCCGGCAGCAAAACGGATCAGGGTAAATGCCATTGTTTCAAATGCAAGGCATTCAGGCGGTGTCACATTTGTGGGAATTGAGCCTGAAAAGGAAGCCTTGATATCATTCATCGGTAAGGCAATAACA
>JAAEMC010000714.1 GCA_024225895.1 Desulfobacteraceae bacterium
AAATGCTTCTCCGTGATTGCCAATAAATTACGTCAGGAAAGCAATATCAATATCGAATTATACCGGATGTTCAAATTTATAGACAACGGCATGATTAAAATCCGGGGCAGGGAATACAATGTTTCCAATCTGAAAAAACGGGTTTACAACCATGCCGCATCTGCAATTGCCTCGGATCTGAACCGGCTATGGGAGAACGACTGGGACATTGATTCTATTATCCTTTCAGGAGGCGGCAGTGTCGAGCTTGCCGAATATATTACCCCTAATATTGAAGGGAATGTGATCCCCATTCCTAGAGAAGTGGATGCCCGTTTTAATAATGTACAGGGATATTGCAAATTCGGTCGGTATAAATGGGGCTATTCCAAATATCTGGCCGCAAACACTAAAGACTCCAAAAAGGCCAAGACCAAACCCAAGAAGGGCTCAGAAGAAGATACCGGCACCGAGGAAGCCCCTGTTGAAAAAAAATCAAAACTCTCATGGTTGAGAAAAAAAGGATAATCCCCCACATACCCTGATGGCAAATGATCAAATAAAAAAAATCTTAACCCGGGTTGCCGAGGGCGGTCTCTCCATTGAAAACGCCCAGAATCATCTGAAAAAACTTTCATTTGAAAACATTGGATTTGCAAATATTGACCATCACAGGTCCCATCGCAAAGGCTTTCCTGAAGTTATTTTCGGCGAGGGTAAAACCAGTGCTCAGATCATTGGAATTCTTGAAAAAATGATTCTTTATGAAGATATTATCCTGGTAACCCGTATTGATCCCAAAAAAGCTTGTGCCATTGAAGAAAAACTTGAAAATGTTGAATATTTCGAAGATGCCGGCCTTTTATGGATTAAACAAAAAGAGCCCCCCATAACTGGTTTGGGAAAAATACTGGTGGTCTCAGCCGGTACATCGGACATACCGGTGGCTAAAGAAGCCTTTCTTACGGCCACGGCCATGGGCAACCAGGTGGAATCAATTTTTGATGTTGGTGTCGCCGGTATTCACCGTCTTTTTGCCCACCAGGATGACATCGTAAACGCCACTGTTCTGATTGTTGTCGCAGGTATGGAAGGGGCGCTTCCCAGTGTCGTGGCCGGCATGGTCAAATCACCTGTAATCGCTGTTCCCACAAGTATTGGCTATGGCACAAGTTTTGGCGGTCTGACTGCCCTTTTAGGCATGCTCAATTCCTGCAGTTCTAATATTGCTGTAGTAAATATTGATAACGGATTCGGTGCGGGATATATGGCGTCGTGCATCAATCATATTCATACAGCATCAGATGGATAAAACATTGGGGTAAAGATTATTTGATGTTCCCGACAGGCAGTTGGATAACAAATTTCGTTCCCTTATCCGGCGCAGATACGACACTCATCTGGCCATCATGATCATCGGTAATAATAAAATAAGCAACAGAAAGACCGAGACCTGTCCCTTTATCCGGTCCTTTAGTGGTAAAGAATGGTTCAAACGCCCTTCTTTTTACATCTTCTTCCATACCCGGTCCATTATTGGCAATTTCGATCTTCACTTCTTTATCCAATGAAATAAAGCTCACTTCAAACCGGGCATTTTTTGAATGTCCTTTTTTTAACCCATACATGGCTTCTGTACCATTTTTTATAATATTAAAGAAAACCTGCTGAATTTTACTCGGCTCACAAAACACCAGAGGGAAATCAGAACTACAATTGACTTTAATAACAACCGCTTTAAAATCAAAATGTTGTTTTAAATCATAATCGCTTCTTGCCAGTTCAACCGTTTTATCAAACAACTGGGGCAAATCTGAATAGGTTTTTGCCGAATCTCCTTTTCTGGCAAACGAGAGCATGTTTTTCACGATTTCCGCTGCCCTAATCCCTGCTTCATTAATACTTTCAAACTGGCTTTTGATCTGCCGCTTTTCAATATATTTTTTGATGACATTCATGGATATGCCAAGTTCTGAAGCTGCCTTTTCATTGTCCGGCAGATCTTTCAAAAGGCGATTTTCGATCACCTGGGCATTTTGCATCATGCCGGCCAATGGATTGTTTATTTCATGGGCCATCCCGGCTGCCAGGCCGCCAACCGACAGCATTTTTTCCGATTGAATCATCATCTCTTCCACCTGAAGCTGTTCTGTAACGTCATCTATGCGGATTACGACTCCTTTTTCACCATACCCCATCAAGGGATAGACTGTAATATTATCAAAGGTGGTTTTCTTATTAGACGTTCTGCGAATCCGTGTTTTCCGCATAACCCGCTGATCATCAATGGCTTTTTTAATCATTCCGGTAAATTCTTTCAGATGGGGAAAAAAATCATAAAAATACTTACCTTGTGCATCATGAGCCGCCACCTTGGTCTCCATTTGCGCTTTAAAATTCCACTGGGTAATCTTTGCGTCAATGTCTACCCCTATAAGAATTGAAGGCATGGAATCAATCACATTATCGATATAGTTTTTGGCCTGCTGCAACTCCCGGTATAGAAGCATATTGCCAAGACCATCGGAAATTCGGCGGCAGATGTCTTCAAACAAATGAATTTCCTGGCGGCTCCAATCCCGGTCACGGGTGCATTGGTGCATCCCCGCCACCCAGGGTTTAGAAAGTTTGGGAAAGACCGCGGTTGCGATCTCCGTTTTTACGCCAAACCGGTCCTGCATTTGTATTCTGACTTTCTGATTGCTTTTCGGATGAAATATACATGGTTTTTCTGATCCAAGGATTTCCCGGGTAATTTTACGAACCTCATCTGTAACCTTTATGGTCATCGGTACCTGGACATTCCATTTTGGTTTTGATTTCATATAGGTGACTACATAGGCATCTGAATCCACATCACTTAACAGCCAGGACCTATCGCAATCAAAAATATCCAGCATGGCCAAGAGAATATTATCCAGCATATTTTCCATATCCTGAGCCTTGATAATGATTTTATTAATTCTATCCAGGCACTGGTTGTGAAACTCAGTTTGTTTTCGAAGGGTGATATCCCTTGCAAAGGTTAAAACAGATGCCACCTCACCATCATTTGAAAACTCAGGACATAAAAGCCAGTCAACCCAGCTCCCTTCCGGAAGTTTGAACTCAATGCGGTGAACGTCCCTGATTTGAATCACCGTTTGTATTGCTTTTTCCCATTGGCCAATCAGATTTTTGGGGAATCTGAAATCAGAAAGTTTTTTACCCATGGCCTGATCCGGCTTAAACCCCACCTGTTTAACAGCATGGTTGGCATAAAGAAACCGGCAATCCCTGTCAAACCGCATGATAATATCATGGGATTTTTCCGCAAGGACACGGTAGCGGGCTTCGCTTTCAACAAGGGCTTCATTAATCCGTTTACGCTCAATAGCCACGGCAATCTGGTTTGATGCTGAAATCAGAATTTCCATATCTGCTTTGTCAAAGGCATGCTCATCTTCGTAACTTTGAACTGCCAAAATACCGATTACGACTTTCCCTAAAATCAAGGGGACTCCGATCCATGCTTTCGGGACAGTGCCCATTATGGCTCTGTCACTCGCCCTTTTCTCCAACATCTTTTTGTTAAGAAAAAGCGGCTTTTTTTTCAGGATCACTTCCCTTGTCAGAGACTTTGTTTTAAATTGTCTATTGTCCACATGGTCAAACTTATCCACCTCATCCATGAAATATGGAAAACTATAGATGCCATTCTCCTTTTCATAAATAGCAATAAAAAAATTAGGCATATGAACGAGACGGTTGAGGGATTGATGAATGAATGCATAAAGCTCATCAAGATTGACAGTGGTATTGACAGCATTGGCGATGTTGAAAAGACAATCATTGAGCCGTTCGGCGTGTTTTAAGCGCTGGATTTCTTTTTTCAGTTCATATATCTGTGACTTGCTCTTTTTGGGTGTAAGATTACTGGTCATTGTACCCCGTGACCTGCCGAAAAAAAGGCATTTATATATTTTGTCTCAATTGCATCGCCTCATCATTGGCGGGATCAATCCTGAGAATCTGATTCAAATACTCATCAGCTTTGAGCACTCGTTTTTCATCAAAATAAATTTTAGCTATATAGAGTTTGGCATCCAAATGACTGGATTGATGCCGGTCAACTTTTATAAAATGTTCGAGCGCTTCTGTTGTATCACCAACTGTATAACAAATAAACCCCAATTGAAACATCATGTCGTAGTTAGACGGGTGTTCACTGATCATCTGTGTAAGCAGTCTTTTGGGATACTCATACTCCTCATTGGCAAGACAGATTTCAATAATTTTTTCCTTTATGACCATATTCTTTTTAGAACGGGCAATTACTTTGGAAAATAATTCAATGGCCAAATGTTTCATTTCCTTTTCCAGAAGTATCTTTGCAAGGTCAATCGATTCATTATTGTAACGCGAACTTAAGGATAAAATTTGGAGATAATATCTGGCTGCCCGTTCATAATCCTTCTTTTTCATATAGATCTGGGTCAGATGATATCGAGTGATAATATCCTGCTTATTAATCGACGCTGCTTTCTGGAGGCATTTTTCTTCAATGGCAGGTTTCCCTACTTTACCGTGCAAAAGCCCTAAAATACGTAAAAGTCTTGAGGCATTAGGTTTATGGATCAAAGCAAGACGGATCTGTTCTATGGCTGTTTCAAAATCACCATCCTCTTCCAATTCCCTGGCCTTATGGAAATGGATGGTCGCCTCATCCGGGTTATTGGCCAAATGAATAACAGACCGTATTTTTTCGTCCAGCGCCCCCAGGGTCAACGGCTTTAACAGGTAACCGTCTATTTCCGATTCTGCGACCTCTGCAACAATATCCCTCTCTGCCTCAGCAGTTACCATAATTACCGGGATATCTCTCATCGCTTTATCTTTCCTTATATACTCCAGCATCTGGGTACCATTCATAACAGGCATATTCCAGTCAATTATAGCCAGATCTGCAATAGATGAACTCAAGACTTGAAGGCCTTCTTTTCCGTTTTCAGCAAATCTTAAGTTTTTTCCGATGTTGAGATTTTTAAGCATTTTGCGAATGGTTAACCGCATGCTTTTCATATCATCCACAATGAGAATAGCCATGTTTTCAAGGTTAATCATAGTACACTTTCCTTGGTAAATCTTTCATATTCATCTTTAATTATTTCAAATTTTGACTTTGCATTTGAAACATCATGGTTCTTGGCATCAAGTTCCAGATTTAGCGCCGCTTGTCTTAATAGTTCAGCATTGACGTTGGCAGCAGAACCTTTCAGCGAATGGGAATTGGATCTAATCCCTTCAACATCCTCTTTGTCCACCGCATCTTTTAAATTATTGATCAATTCCGGTGCTTCTGTTGAAAAGGATTCCAACACTACTTGCATGATTTCCTTATCACCGCCAAACCGCTCCAACATTTTTTTTCGGTCAAAAACAGGCAGACTCCCGGTGTTGTCATCATTTTCGCTTTCTTTCTCGTCATTGGGTAATAGCTCAGGCTGTTGATCATTTTCCATTGAATCCAACTCAAGTTCCAGCTCAGATTCATCCGGCTCCACGGGAAGATTATCAAGAAAATCTTCTATGCTTTCTTTTGTATCATCCACATGATCCTTTGTATCATTGGTGTTTTCCGGTAAATCCTGAACCGGCTCCGGATTCAAACGAAGTTCTTTAAAATTGGACTTGATCTTTTGGGCAAGGATCTCTGGTTCGACTGGTTTGGACATAAAATCATCCATTCCGGCTTTAATACATTCGTCCCGGTCGCTTTTAAAGGCATTCCCTGTCATAGCCACAATGGGAATTCGTTCCATGCCCAGTTCTTTTTCATTGGCCCGAATTTGCCGGGTAGCTTCAAACCCGTCCATTTTAGGCATCTGGCAATCCATAAGGATAAGATCATAGGCTTTTCCCCTATGCTTTTCAACCGCCTCTATTCCGTTTCTGGCAAATTCTGTCTGATACCCTTGTTTTCCGATTAGCGCTTTGGCGGTTATTAAATTAGTTTCCTGATCTTCTACTACCAGAATAGTCCGGGAATGTTTTTTGGTTTCTTCAATGACATAACGGGTGATAATGGACCGGTCCCCCTCATTTTCACCGTTCTTTAACGAAAGAACCATTTTAATGCAGTCGTGCAGCACATTCTCTTCCACGGGTTTGCTTAAAAAGGCTGAATAGCCGGCATTTTCAAATCGTTTTGCATCTCCTTGCTTGCCAATAGATGTTAAAAGAACCAACCGGGTATTTTGTAAAAGATC
>JAAEMC010000715.1 GCA_024225895.1 Desulfobacteraceae bacterium
AAGGATACTTTAATGCGCTATATAAGTATCCATGGAAACCATTTTTTGTGTCGAGAAATAGGAGGTTTTATGGATAATTTACAACTGGCACCAATAATAATTGGGAAGTTATTAAACATTGGCGGTATGCTTCAACGCCATAGTAACAGGACTCTTTTGCCATTTGGTCTTAACCACCAGCAGTTTTCAATCTTTTTTGAGATTGGAAAAGCTGGAAAAGTAAAACAGAAAGACATGGTTAATCGTCTTTTGCTCGAGAAAGCTCATGTGTCAAAAGTTGTAAAAAAATTGCACGGAATGGAGCTGATTACTATTACGGCATCTGATGAGGACAAGCGATCAGCTTGGTTGGCACCAACCCCAAAAGGGAAACAAATATTGAACAAATTAAGGGGGGTTTTCAAGAAATGGCATAAGGAGTGGATAGAAGATGTTGATGATAAACAGCTAAACTCAATACTTGAAAATTTATCGCATCTGCAGGCTGTGTTTGAAGATAAATTACTGGGGAATGAATAAAAGATTAATTTGGCTTTGTTCAGGCAAATGGAAGTTACGTATGCCAAAAGCAAGCTATATACTGCTGGTATAGTATCAGTTGATGGATCAGGGATTAATAATTCTGAACCAGTACTGGATTGGATGAGAATCCAAATACTTAAGAGAGTGAAATTGAATGAAAGATATTGTTTGTAAAATTAATACATAATTGAAGGAGTAAATAAAATGAAAATGGAATCTGTAAAATTAGTTTATTTTTCACCTACTGGAACAACAAAAGCCGTTGTTCAGGGCATTGCGAGTGGTATTAATCCAAGCACCATAGAGTTAATTGATATCACCAAGCCAGATGCAAGAAAACAACCATTACTGACCTCGGAAAATGAATTGCTTGCCGTTGCAGTTCCCGTTTATATGGGGAGAGTGCCGGCACTATTAAATGAATGGCTGAATGCAATTCAAGCTCATAATACCCCCACGATCTGTATTGTTGTCTATGGTAATCGTGTATATGACAATGCACTACTTGAGCTAAAAAATATTGTAATGAAATGTGGGTGTATTCCCGTTGCTTGTGCAGCATATATCGGGGAGCACTCATTCTCAAATTCAGAGACACCGTCACTAGGGCGCCCCGATGAAAATGACTTAAACCATGCACAAGTATTTGGACAGAAAATACGTGAAAAACTGCAATCTGTTTCATCAGTCTCTCAAATTTCTGATGTATCTGTGCCTGGCACTTATCCTTATGGAGGAATTACAAAGCTATGGGATGTTGATTTCATTGCAGTGGACGATCAATGCTCACAATGCGGCGTTTGCGCAGAGGTATGCCCGGTGGGTGCTGTCGATTCACAACACAGTGCGATGATTGATCACGAAAAATGCATCACGTGTTGTGCATGTATCAAGAGCTGTCCTCAAAACGCCAGGGCAATGAAGCCCGGTCCGGTAAAAGATGCTCAAAAAAGGGTTAATACGCTCTATATAGAACAAAAAAAGCCTGAATACTTTTTATAAATATAGACAGATCATTTTCCGAGAGGAGAATATACTCAGTGCATTTGCTTTGGCCATTATCCGCCCTAATACCATTAAGACGCATGATTGAGGTTTTTCCTCAAAGGAGACCAGTTTTTTCATTTTATTGACCCCATTTTAAAAAAGATATAATCTAAAGTGGGTCAGCACAAAAAATGATATGCATCGCAAGCAACAATCACAATTAAATTTTTGCATAGGGATATCTCCATGAAAAAAACAGGGATAATGTTTTTAATAATTGTTTTGATAGGATTTGGGAATCACCATATTGCGGCCACAGAAAAAATAGTAATGCTGGGTTCTGACTGGCCGGTCTGGGAAACGGTGCGTGCAATGCACAGTCTTGGGAGATTATCCCCTAAAATTGATTTTTTATTTCGATCCTATACAACGAATATCGACCGGTTTAAAGATGATATCGCCGATGTAACTTTTCTGACACTGTACGATTTTCTTTATACCCAGCGGGAAAATGAGAACGGGGTCATTATATCCATAACCGATTATAGTTCCGGTGGGGACAAAATAGTGGTACGCCCGGAAGTGAAGTCTCCTGCAGACCTTTTGGGAAAATACTGGGCATTGCAATCCAATTCCATTTCACTCTGGCTGGCACATATTTATTTGATGAGCAATGGATACAGCTTAAATGACATAAGAATAAAATATACAAAAGGAGAAGAAGTCGGAAGAATGCTTATGCAGGACTCTTCTATCATCGCCGCAGTTGGCTGGAATCCAAATTTTGAAATGGTCTCAGAAACCGGCGGCAAGGTCATTGTCACAAGCGCAGATTTTCCTAACAATGTTTTTGACGTCATTGTCGTTAAAAAAGATTCACTGGAAAAAAACAGAGCCCTTTATAAAGCCTTTTTAAATGATTGGTTTAAAGCTATAAATGATCCCAAAATTTCTGAGCAAATTGCTAAAAATTTAGGTGTTACCGTAGATCAATATAATGGCTGGTTATCTGATGCAAAAATTTACAAAAGCAAAGAAGAGGCCCTGCACGCTTACGGTGAAATGAGAAAAGTGGCTGAAGATATCCTGGCATTTTTTGACCAAGACCCCCCAACATCTATCAGGAGAGGGGCCACTCGAAGAATGTTTGGAAAAGAGAAAACAATAGATGTCAACAGGCTCTTTGACACTTCTCTTTTAGAGTGATCCTCTCCCGGTATTGTAGACAGCCTCTATAATGCAAATTAAGGAGGGCAAAACATGAGTTCAAATCCAGAAGAAAATTTGATCAAGATTTCAAGCGAAATGCTGTTTTATTATGTGCTGAATCTGGGCGATCTGTTCCAGGACATAGGGAACAGATGACACCCGGTTCAAGCGTGGGGAGCGGCTTGAATCCAGGCCTCTCCATTAATTGACAATCTGCTCTGAGAGGCGACAGTCTTCTTCATAATCCAGGCTTCATAAAAGTTTGGTCTGGAAGAAATTTAAGCAGGTACTATTTTTCCCAGTCATTGCGATTCCTCAACAATTGCAGGCGGATTGAGACATCAGTTTTAAGAACGCCATCTATTTTATTTATATCCTCAATAAGCCTTCGAAGCTCTTCCTGGGATTTTGCGCTGAACTCAATATCAAAATCAAATGCCCCGGTGAGGTGGGCGATATACCATATCCGGTCAATTTTATCGAGTTGCTTTTTTACCTCATCTATCTTTTTTATATCGGATTTGATGCAGATGTTTCCCCTGAACACATAACCCATTTTTTTGTGGTTAACAACTGCTACGATCTGAATCACTTCATCATCAAGAAGTTTTCTAATTCGTTTCCGAATAGCCGTTTCCGATAGTTTTAGTTTTTTGGCAATTTCCGTGTTAGGAGTCCTGCCGTTTAAATTCAGCATTTTAATAATTTGCGCATCAATTTCATCGACCTGTAAATTCAATGTTCACCTCAATAATAATATATAGTTTCATGGCAGATTTCTGGCAAATAATACCAGTCAGCCTACAATGAAAGTAATTGCTTGGGTTGATACCTATCACGGCAAGATTTGAAAAACAAGTTCGAATATCGTACGTTCGAATTTGGTATCAAATTAATATGAAATCCGCACTAATTATTTAAAATAATGGTTGACAATCGAATAGCAATCATATTATTTGGATCGATAGGGGTCGTCATCGTTGGCTTAATGCCGCCAATTATAGCATCAAGCCGACAAAATTCAAACTTGTTAAACTAAAAGGCTGATAACAGCTGAACTCAATTATTTTGGGAGATCAAAATGTCGTCACTAAGTCGAGAACTCCGAGAACTCATTGCACGAAGAGAAAAAAATATTCCCCAAGGACCTTTTAATACCACCACTGCTTTTATTAAAAAGGCCGAAGGGGCGTGCATGACCGATGTGAATGGGAAAAAATATATTGATTTTGCAGGCGGCATCGGTGTTAACAATGTCGGCCACAGCCACCCCAAGGTGGTGAAGGCCATAACGGATCAGGCCCGGTCATACATACATACCTGCTTTCATGTAGCCATGTACGAACCCTACGTGGAGCTGGCAGAGAAGATGAATGAGCTTGCTCCCGGCAATTTTGACAAAATGACCATGTTTGCAAATTCAGGAGCTGAAGCGGTTGAAAATGCAATAAAGATCACCCGATATGCCACAAAAAGAACAGGAATTATCTGTTTTGAGAATGCATTTCACGGCCGGACCCAGATGGCCATG
>JAAEMC010000716.1 GCA_024225895.1 Desulfobacteraceae bacterium
AAGACATACTATCCCGGTACTCATTTAATTTTTTGACAGTGTGAACTTCATCATCTGCCATCAGGATGGAATAACCCTTTACATCAGCACTGAGGATTGCTTTTAACTTTCTTGTAACTCTCTGTCCGGCAGTCATTAGATCACCTTGAGGCTATTATTGACGGTTACTGCACTCGACAAATTAGAAAATGTCTAGTGGGCAGAGTGTCCAAATGTATATAGATCACAGGGAGGGGGCATTGTCAAATATTGTGTGGCATTCCCCCGTTGCGCTTATGGCCATCCTCTATTTGATACTGCCCCCATGAGACCGGGCTTTTCACCATTCAAAATAATTTAAAAAACCTCAAATCAGATCCCTTTGGCCCCTGGCAGACCAAATTCGTGAGATCGGCTAATAATCCAGGGACATTTTAAGAAACTGATAAAAAATCCTTAAGCCATTGGGTTTCAGGAGCGTTCACCAGCTGGTTTCGGGTGCCCTGCTGTACGATTTTTCCTTGGTTCATAACGATGAGAAGATTGCCAGCGGCAAAGGCTTCCGTGTGATCATGGGTGACAAAAATCGTGGTAATATTGAGCCGGGAAAGAATGTGGGTCAAATCGGCTAAAAGTCGTTTTCTCAATACTCGGTCAAGGGCGCTCAAGGGTTCGTCCAGCATCACCAGGCCAGGGCTTGGGGCCAGGGTTCTTGCAAGAGCCACCCGCTGGCGTTCGCCGCCGGACAATTCATGGATCTGTCGGGACTCAAAATTTTCCAGTCCTGTCAGCGTCAACATTTCTTTTACCCTTGCTTTGATCCCAGATCTCTTCATCCCCTTCATTTTCAGGCCAAAGGCGATGTTATTAAACACATTCATATGGGGAAACAGGGCAAAGTCCTGGAACATCAACCCGAAATTCCGTTTATGGGGGGAACAGTGGGTGATGTCGTTTTTACCGAATAGTATTTTACCGGAATCGGGTGTCTCAAGGCCGGCGATGATTCGGAGTAGAGTGGTTTTCCCGCTGCCAGAAGGCCCTAAAATTGACAAGCTGGTGCCCCGGGGCAGCCGCAAATTGATATTTTTTAAAGCAAGGCTGCCATCGGTAAATACCCTATCGATCTGTTCAAGAACAAGGTCGCTTTCCATTAGAATCCCTCTGAACTTTCTTTTCTAAAGGTTTCAATCACCACAAACCCTATGGCGGTTATTAGCATTAAAATTGTTGAAATTGCCATGGCCTGGCCGTAATTCATGGCCCCGGGCTGGCCTAAAAATCGGTAAATTGCAACGGGAATGGTCGGTGTTTCCGGTCTTGCCGTAAAAATGGTGGCCCCGAATTCCCCCAGACTGATGGTAAAGGCAAAAATGGCTCCTGCCACAAGGGCCTTTGAAAAAAGCGGCAGATCAATGTGCCGGAATATGTTGAAAGGCGAAGCCCCTAACATGGCCGCCGCATCCGTCAAATTATCAGGAATCGATCGCAAGGCCGGCAAAATTGCCCGGACCACAAAGGGAAACCCCACCAGGGCATGGGCAATGGGAATCAAAAAAATTGATGTCCTCAAATTTAAGGGGGGCTTGTCCAGAGTGATAATGATGCCAAAGCCCAGGGTAACAGCCGAGGTGGCCAGGGGCAGCATGAAAATGGGATCAAAAAAGGCGGTCCATCGATTGTTGAATTTCCGGTCGCAATACCGAATGAACAATGCAGCACAAATGCCTGTAAAAAGGGCTATGCAAAGAGCTGACACTCCAAATAACAAAGAAAATTTAATGGCATGAAAGGGGGGAATATAAAAGATCGAATCGCTGGTGTTTTCAAACAGGGCCCGGTAGAAAGTCAATGATACCCCACCCTTATGGGTCAGAGACTTGACCACAAGGGCTAAAAGGGGGAGGACACATAAGCCAACGATAAAAAGGGTGACCCCTGCCGTCATCATCTTTTCCCAAAAAAATTTGGGTTGTTTAAGATTTGTCCTTTCTGCATCTGGAACAAACATTGCAGCCTTTCGGGTAAAGGAGGTATAGACCCACATCAGGCAAAAGGTAAACCCGATTTGGATTAAAGAGAGAAAAGAGGCCAAAGGCAGGTTGAAAAGATGAGCGGCCTGCCTATAAATTTCAGCTTCTATGGTTGAATAAGAGGGACCGCCAAGAATCAAAATAATGCCGAAGCTGGAGAAACAAAAAATAAATACCAAAACACAGGCTGCGGTAATGGCCGGTTTTAAAAGGGGCAGCGTAATGTGAAAAAACACCTGAAATGGTGTGGCCCCCAGAACCATGGCCGCCTCCTTGATTTCACCCTGGAGGGAAGACCAGAATCCTGAAATAATTCGAAGCATGACCGAAAAATTATAAAATACATGGGCCAAAAGAATTAAGATCAATGGATGTTTTATTTTAATGCCCCAAAAAGCCCCCTCATTTCCAAAACAGGCCTGGAATGCCGCTGCTACGACAACGGCCGGAAGCACAAATGGAATGGAGGCAAGGGTCTTGAGAGCTCTTTTTCCCCTGAACCGATATCGGGACAAAACATAGGCACAGGGCAATGCGCACACAAAGGTGAGAAGAGTGGAAAGCCCTGCCTGCCAAAAGGTAAACCAGATGACCTTCATCATCCTCGCTGAGCCCAATACCTGATCAATGAAACCAAAGTTCATTTTCCCTTGTGGAAAGAAGCTTCTCATAAAAATCCCGGACAGGGGATAAAAATAAAACACAAGGAAAAAAACAAACGGCACCATGCCTGCCAGAGCATAGGGATGCAGATAAAATCTTTTTTTTATTGGAGTATGGTTTCTGTCCATTCTCTGATCCAGGCATCCCTTTTTGTGTCAATCAGTCGGGGATCGACACTCGCCGGCGCCGTTGTGATTTTGGCATGGGTTTCAAAAACTTCGGGCAACCGGGCATCACGGTTAGCCGGGAAAACAAACATTTGTAAAGGGATATCCTCCTGAAAGGCAGTCGATAGGAAAAAGTCCATTGTTTTTTGGGCAAGGGCAAGCTTTTTTGTCCCTTTTAAGATGCCTGCAAACTCAATCTGCCTGAATGCAGATCCATTTTCAATCACAACCCCCGTAGGGGCCTTGTCCAGTTTTGTTTCAGAATAAAAAACTTCGGCCGAAGGGCTGGAGGCATAACTGACAACAATGGGCCTATTTCCTTCGGATGCGGCACTGAATTTTCCCCAATAGGCCTCTTTCCAGCCGTTGGTGACAAGGAGACCGTTGATTTTGAGTTTTTTCCAATAGGAAAGATACCCCTCTTGTCCGAACCGGCTGATGGTGGCCAATAAAAAGGCCATCCCAGGAGATGAGGTAGCAGGATTTTGCACTACCAGCAGATCTTTGTATGCAGGTTTTATTAGATCTTCGAGGCTGGCAGGCACTGCTGTTTTGTGGGCGTCAAACCACTTGATATCATAGTTGAGACAGACATCCCCAAAGTCCATGGGTATGAGCCGGTTTTCAAGGTCCAGTTTAAGCGCCGGGTCAATGGTATCAAGAGATTTCGGGGCATAGGGAACAAAGATATCTGCCCCAAGGGCCCGGCTTAAAAAAGTGTTGTCCACCCCGTAAAAGATATCGGCAAGGGGATTGTTCCTGGATAAAATCGCTTTGTTCAGGGCTTCTCCTGCATCTCCGGATTTCAGGATCACGATTTTTGCACCGAGTTTTTCCTGGGCGCCTGCCAGCAGTTCTTTGCTGATACTGAAGCTGTCATGGGTCATGATGGTTATCTCTTGACCATTAACCGCTTTTTCCTGTGTTTCATCCTGTTCCCGGGGTGCGTCTGAGCAGGCAAAAAGGCTGATCATTCCAATGTAAAATATACCAATAAAAAACTTTAACTTCATCATCCTGTCTCCCAAATATAAAAACCATTTTCCAAAATCAAAACACCTGATTCTCGGAGAATGGCTTCCCATAAAATTCGTTCCCTCCGCCGGTATTAGCCGGATCAGGTTATGGACGGTCGGGCTCAACCCCTCTCAGCATGTTCAGCATGCTCCCGTACAAATTTCTTTTCCTTAAGAGACATAAATAAAAGATTTCGCCTGTATAGTCAAGACAATGACACCAAGCAGGTGATTAGCATCCACTT
>JAAEMC010000717.1 GCA_024225895.1 Desulfobacteraceae bacterium
ATAAGACGAATGCTGTAAGGAGTTAATTTATGCTTCTCACAGCAATAATTTTGAATATTAAATAGTGATTATCTCCCAGAAAATTGGGTGCAAGGTTAAACAATTATCAGATAGGCTTATGAGGTAGTGAAAAAGTGAACTTTATTTATAAATTTTTTCGCATTGTCCTTATAAGAAGGAGGGAAAATGTATAGAAAAATCATTCAATTTGTCTTACCTGCTATACTGGTTTTGATTTTTGGTTTTGCCCATGCAGATGATACCTTGTTTAGCACGAATCTTTATGCAAAATTCCACGCTGGCTCATGTACCACCTGCCATGATTTTTTCGAGAAAAATAAAAATGGACTATCCTTTACGAATCATGTCAAGCGCCGTGATGTGAATCGTTGCACTAAATGTCATAAGAGCGGCGTAACCGGATTCAAACATAGCTCAGACTGGTTTGCTCAACCTGGGTTGTATACATCGGGCATGGATTCAAAAACAACCTGCGAAAAAATTATGGAAGTGTTAAATGCCAAATTCAAGAGCAAGGATTTACTTGCCAGGGATTTAGAACATCATCTATTGGAAGACCCGCGAGTGCTTTGGGGTATAAAAGGAGCCACGCCTGAGAGCGGTAACCTGCCTTTTAAAAAGAAAGAAACAGATATGGTCGAAGGTGGATTGGATGAGTGGAAAAAGGAGGTTATGGAATGGATAAAAGGCGGTATGAAATGTGACTAAATTATAGTAAGACTTTCGGGGAATACTTTACTCAATTCCAACAACCCAAACAAAGAGGTGAGCATGACTTTGATAGTGTAATGTGGTCCCGGAATCAAATAATTTGGGCCAGGTGCATTTAATTCGGGCCAGGGTCCAAAGATAGAATCAATTAATCTGGTCTGAGAAAAGTGGATGATTCCGGGCCAGGGCAATTATAAGTGCAGGCCGCTACATTTACCCTGGTGGTGATTGCCGCCTTTTTTTAAAATTGTCTTCTTATTACTACTGGGAATCAGAATATTTTTTCATAATGCCTTTTGTAAATAAAACGGCTTCATTTATTTCTGACGCATCTGGATGGCCAATGGTCATTGGTCTCATGCCGGCAAAATTTCTGATATTTGGATTATCGCTTTTCAGCATCACTTTTGTAACTTCTTCGCTCAGTTCACCTCTGCAGTGAAAAAGCCCCAATAATTTGGAACCAGCCATCATGTCTTTGCATTTCTCAAAAAGAGGTTTAAGCAAATCAGAATCTGGCAGCGCTGCATGAGTAGTAAAAAGAACTATCTTTTTATTTTGCATGTTATCCATGATAAAAGATTTTACTTTTTCAGGCATGCCCATTTTATGAATAGGAAAGCCAATAAAGATTACGTCAAAGGTGCTGGCATCGTCAATTTCATCTATCCCCATAAGTGTTTTTTCTTCATAAAGTGTGTCATAGATCGCATCTGCAATTTTTTTAGTGTTTCCAGTTTGACTGTAGTAAGCGACAAGTGTTTTCATAACAATCCTCCTTAAATTAGTTTTTCCTTAATTTAGTAGGATTCTGCATATAGTGCATTAACAAATGTTAATGGTTGGCTGATTCTTTTAAATTTTTTCGAATACGACTCAATTGAACTGGTGTGATGCCTAAGTGATTTGCAATTAGATAATGAGGGAGGCGATCTATCAGATTTGGAAATTTTTTTATAAACAATAAATATCTGTCCTTGGCATTCAATCTGATTAGACTTGAAAGAAGTTCTATTGTTTTGGAATGGCCCTTTGACAATAATGAATTAAAATAAGTTTTTAATTCATTACTTGATTGTGTAAGTTCCATAAGATCTCCCCAATTTGCAACATAAAGGGAGCAGCTTTCAATACATTGAATATTTACCGGGCTCGGGATACCGCTTGCAAAGCTTCCTTTTACAAAATCATTAGGAAGAACAAACCTTAAATTCGCTTCATTTCCATCAAAATCAATTATGTATGATCGCATAATACCTTCAGCCAAAAATCCAATAATGTTGTCAGTGTCTTCAATCATAATAAAATATTCTTTGGCTTGATACTGGCGTAGCTGAAACAGCCTTGAAAATTGAATTAACGTGGCTTCGGATATGTTTACTATATTTAAAATATTTTTAAAGAATTTTACTTTAGGTGTCATTTTTTTTAAAGAGATAGGCTTTAAGGCCGCAAAAGTAATTGTAAGTTGAGTAAGTTGAGGGTCAGGTCTTGCAATATCATATTTTGAACCGCTTTTTAAGTGAAAATGTTATATTGCAAGACCTGACCCCGGATACTTTTGCAAGACCTGCCCCCGGATACTTAATTATTTGAAAAATCCATTAACCTTGGCCGCTTTTTGGCATGGAATCAGCTTTCTTTGTTCCAATAAAGGTTTCGGGTTGATTAAGTGACGGTTAAACCAGTTTCTGGATGCCTTTTTTTCCAATGCCAGTGATAATAATTCAGAAAAATGAAAGATCGGCAGCCGGTTTTCCGGTTTGCAGCGGATCTCCAGATTCAAATGGCACATGGCACATGCCGTTACAATGCATTCCGCCCCGGAATTGATAGCCCCTTTCATAATGCGATTAACCAGCTTTTGGGCAATTTTCGGTCGGCTCACCGATAGAAATGTGCCGCAGCAACTGGATAAATAAGGCCATTGGATGGATTCTCCTCCCAGGGAAGACATGGTTTTTTCGATGAGTCCATAGTGGTTCTTTTCCTGATTCATGCTCGGAGGTCTTGCCAGCATACAACCGTAATACGGCGCAATTTTCAATCCTTTCAAACGGCCGGTCAGGTCTTTAAACAATCCGTTTTTACTCATTTTTACCAGGAGTTCAAAAAAATGAATCAGTTCAAGGTTCTGATTGTATGGCCTGTCAAAATGTTTTTCATATTTGCTTTGTTTTTCCTTGGAACCATTGAGTTCCATTCTGGCATGACGTAAGTGTAAAAAACATCCCGGGCAGGCGATCAGCAAGGATTGATTGGCAGGAGCAAGAAAAAGGTTGCGGGCGGCAAGGGACAGCGCCAGTTTTGAATTCACGCTATGGGTGGAAGAAGAACCGCAGCAGTTCCAATCATTTATTTCAGTTAATCCGATATCAAAATGGTTTAAAAAGGATTTCAAAGACGCATTATTTTCTTTTGCCGTTGTTGCAAGAGAACACCCGGGAAAATAACTCAATTGGCTTTCAATCTGATTCATGATAGATCTCCTGCCATTTCAAACAGGGATTGAATGCTCTTTTTGTCCTTGACCTTTGATGGCAGAAGACCAAGTTTGCGTTTCGAAAGCATTTTCAGCCCAAGATCAATATCAGAAAACAAATCTTTTTCAGACAGTTTATACCGCATCATGATCTCAAGTTTATGGGTCCTTCCATATCGCGATATGGAATCGACCACGGCATTGTGGAAGGATAAGACACCCGGTTCAGATATCTGGGCATTTTCAAGGAGCGCCATTTGTCGAAGCACATCCATAATCGCAGCTATATCGACCGAGTTCGGACATTCCATGGAGCATGTGTTGCAACCGACACACAACCAAATGGTTGAGCAATTCAAGGCCTGCTCTTTTAATCCTAACTGGATCATTCTGATCACAGCATTTGGCAGGTAATCCATATCTTCAGAAAAGGGACATCCGCCACTGCAGCAAAGACAATGCCAGCAGCGGCTTAAACTGGCGTGACTCAATTCTTCAACCTGGGCAACAAAATCCCGGGCTGTTTTATTCGGGGTGATACTTTTCATGGTAACTCCTTTGCTCTTTTGCAAATCATCAGGTTACAATTATATTCTGTGAATCAGGTTTCATCTTTTTTTTTATACCAATCGTGGTGTCCATACAGCTTGTCCTGACATTCCCTGCAAATACCGTGGCTGAAATATGCATCAGAATGTTTCTCAATATAGATTTCGATCTGGTTCCAATATCCTTGATCATCCCGGATTTTTTTACATGAGGCACATATTGGTAAAAGACCGCGAAGAACTTTTGTCTCTTGAACAGCCTGAAAGCGTTCTTCTTCTATGGTTTTGCGCTGAAGGGTAAGAATAGCCGTTGACCATATGGCAAACAGGGCAAGACCTCTGTTAAACAGAACTTTCCACAATTCCCCGCCCATGGGTGAATAGAGCAATCCGAATATGGTCAGAATGGATGAAACCAAAGCGACCTTTAAAGTAAATTCTTTTTTTGGTATCCAAAGGGAGACAAGAACCACTGACACATATGGAACGCCCGCTGCAACACCTAAAGGGATCAATAGATCAATCGCAAAAATTGCAGCAAAAAGAAAAGCGCATATTAAATATATTAAAACGTGGTGTTGAATTGTTTTTTCAGGTTTCTTTTTTTTTTCTTCAATTTCCATGTAAATCTCCCTGCTATTTCAATTAGAAATGATTGGTACGGCTCAACCTTTCTCCTAATTATTAAACAAGCCGGCGGTCTCCATAATCCCGGTTTCATCTTTTAGCAATACCAATATAAGATAACGTTACCCGTCTTTGGTTAACAATACATTGATCTATGTCAAGGATTCCAAATTCAATTATTTTTTTTATGTTTGTTTTGGATGGAAATAAGGCAAAAAGGGATTGATCCACAAATCAGATACTTTTTGCCCATTAAAAGGCAGGGTCATAAAACCGCTGGAATGACAGGCTATGCCGATGTTTCAAAAGGTTTTTACAAAAGTTGAGAGTCAGGTCTTGTAATATTATTTTCTGAACCGCTTTTAAGTTACAATGTTATATTGCCAGACCTGGCCTCGATGCCATTAAA